>NZ_JBIRFA010000016.1:0-224322 GCF_044327205.1 Kitasatospora sp. NPDC018058
GGCGCCCGCCCGGCCCGGCCTACCCCGACCCGCACACCACCTTGCGCCAACTCGTTCTGGAAGCCGGGCGATCCGCGCTCCGGACGGTGACCTGGCGCCAGGGCGGTAAGACCGGCAAGCACAATCCCCGTGCCGAGATGCGCTCGCGGTTCCTGGCGCTGTGGGTCCGCCCGGCCAACCGGCAGATCCGCCGCGCCGTCGACGGCTCCCTGCCCGAGTGCTGGCTGATCGCCCAGTGGCCACCCGGCTCGGCCGAGCCCACCGACTACTGGCTGTCCACCCTGCCCGCCGACACCCCGCTACGCGAACTGGTCCGCATCTGCAAGATCCGCTGGCGCGTCGAGCACGACTACCGCGAACTCAAGGACGGCCTGGGCCTGGACCACTTCGAAGGCCGTAACTACCCTGGCTGGCACCGCCACACCACCCTCGCCTCCCTCGCCCAGGCCTTCTGCACCCTGCTACGGCTCGACCCCAAAGCCCCTGCGCCGGCCTGACCCTGTACGCGGTCCTCCGCGAACTCCAGGCCCTCCTGGCCACCTGGACCGGCGCCTGCTCCATATGTGGCCAACCTGCCCCGGAACCCGAACCACACCACCGCACCTAACAAAGCCCTACTAGAGCCGAGCCTGCCTGCGCACCGGGCCCGACAGTCCGCTGTCGGGCCCGGTGCCCGGTCAGTACCCGGCGACCTCGTCCAGGCCGTGGCCGCGCAGCGGGACGAGGAAGCTGCGCTCGAACTCCACCACGACCTCTCCCGTGGACTTCGTCCCGG
The DNA here is from genome assembly GCF_044327205.1 of Kitasatospora sp. NPDC018058. Lineage (NCBI taxonomy): Bacteria > Bacillati > Actinomycetota > Actinomycetes > Kitasatosporales > Streptomycetaceae > Kitasatospora > Kitasatospora sp. NPDC018058. The sequence goes on from NZ_JBIRFA010000016.1 coordinate 776, forward strand.
TGGTGCGGCAGCTGACGATGCCCTGCCCGGCACGGCTCTTGGACAGCCGCTTGGCGAGGGTCTCGGTCTCCGCGTAGAGGGTGTCGCCGGCGAACACCGGGTGGGTCATCCGGATGTTCTCCCAGCCCAGGTTGGCGATGGTGCGCCCGCTCGTCGAGCGGGCGGTCATCCCGCCGACGATGCTGAGCGTCACCAGGCTGGAGACGATCGGCCGCCCCCAGGGGGTGTGCCGGCTGTAGGCGGCGTCGATGTGCAGCGGGGCGTCGTTCATGCTCAGCATGCTCATCAGCACGTTGTCGAGCTCGGTGACGGTCCGACCGGGGCGGTGCTCGACCACCTCGCCGACCTCGAACTCCTCGTAGTAGCGCCCGACCACCTCGCGGTAGCGGCGCTCGCCGATCCGCCGGTAGCCGGCGGGTTCGGTTCCGTCCATCGCGGGTTCCCCCAACTCCTGTTATTCGGCGGTGAGTTCCTTGACGTGGCCGGCGAACTCGCGGATCAGTCGCTCGTCCATGTCGGCGCGCATCATCAGCCGGAGCCCGGCCTCGCCCTTGGGTACGATCGGGAAGAACACCGCCGAGCTGTAGAAGCCGCGCTCGAAGAGCTGGGCGGACAGTTTGACCGCCCGCTCGGCGTCTCCGACGTCGACCCGGCGCACCGGCAGGCCGTTGCCCGCGAAGGTGGTCGGCAGCAGTTCGTCGAAGAGGTCGATGTTGCGGTTCAACTTGGCCTGAAGCTCGCCCAGTTCCGGGGAGCGGTGGATGGCGGCACTGCCCAGCGAGGCGCCGACCAGCGGCAGGGCGACGTTCTGCGACCAGCCGACGGGGCCGGCGTGCCGGTGCAGGAACTCGAACTGCTCGCGGTTGCCGAGCATCGCGACGCCGCCGCCGGTGCCGAAGCCCTTGCCGAGGCTCGCGACGATGACGGTCAGCGGGTTCATCTCCAGCCGGGAGCGGACGAAGCCCTCGCCGCGCTCGCCCATGATGGACAGCGAGTGGGAGTCGTCGATGTAGAGGAACAGCCCGTAGCGGTCCTGGAGTTCGAGCAGCCCGTCGAGGGCCGCCGCGCCGCCCATCGAGTACGCGCCGTCGGCCACGTAGGCGACCCGCGGGTGCTTGCGGCAGATGTCCTCCAGGTAGTTCAGGTCGTTGTGCGGGCAGGTCAGCACCAGCGACTCGTCCGCGCAGATCGGCTTCACGTACGCCATGCAGAAGTGGCAGAAGCGGTCGAAGACCATCACCCGGGGCCCGCCGCCGCTCTGACAGGTGCCGTCCAGGTGGCCGGAGGCGATCAGCGGCAGGATGCCGGCGGTGAGCGAGGTGCAGGACGCTCCCGGCAGGATGTGCGCGCCGAACAGCTCGCCCAGCTCCTCCTCCAGGCGGACCAGCAGGTTGTGCCGGATCCGGGTGGTGGAGGTGACCAGCCAGGTGCTGCGGGACTCGGTCAGCGCGTCCACCGCGGCGGCCGCGACCGAGGGGTGGTTGTTCAGGCCCAGGTAGGCGCAGGAGACCATGTTGGCGAACTCGTGGCCGGTCTCGCGGACGATCAGCCGGTTGTTGGACTCCGAGTCCACCGTGATGCCGATCAGGCCGTTGGCGGCGGCCGCCTGCCAGACCGGGTCGGCGGCGGCCAGCATGGTCTCGGCGTTGCGGTACCGGCGCGGGCCCAGGATGGATCCTTCGGTCATGGTCACTTCTCCGTCGCGTGGTTCGGGGGGTCGGTGGGCAGGTGGCCCTCGGGCCGGGGTGGGTCGAACTGCTCGATCAGGCGCTGCGAGGCCTCGAAGAACGGCATGCCGACCATCACTCCGTCCACCACGGTGACCGAGCGGCCGTTCTCCAGACCGGCCGCGACCACCCGGCGGGCCCGCGCCAGCAGTTCCTCGTCCGGGCTGAACGTCTCATTGATCAGCGCGAGTTGGCGCGGGTGGACGGCGATCTTGCCGCTGAACCCGAAGTCCCGGGCGAGCCCGGCCTCCCGGCGCAGCCCGGTCAGGTCGGTGACCTCGAAGAACGGCGCGTCCATCGCCTCCATCCCCGCGGCGCGGGCGCTGTTGACCACCCGGGCGCGGGCATGGGCCAGGGCCTCCCAGGAGAGCCGGGCGCCGACCGCGAAGGCGTAGTCGGCCGAGCCGAAGACCAGCCCGCGCAACCGGTGCCCGGCGGCCGCGATGGCGGGCGCGTGCTCGATGCCCAGCGGGGTCTCCACGACGGCCAGGAACTCCGTCTCCGGGCAGTCCGGACCGAGCGCGCCGGCGGCGATCTCGATGTCCCGGGGGGACTCCGCCATCGGGATCAGCACGAGGTCCGGTTTGACGCGGTACCGGGTGATGGCGATCAGGTCGCGCAGACCGTCCGGTCCGGAAAGGGTGTTGATGCGCACCGCGCTGCGCGCGAGTTTGGTGGACGGGAGCGTGAAGAACTCCTCGGCGAGTCGGCGGGCCTCCTCCTTCCGGGCGGGTGGGACCGAATCCTCCAGGTCGACCATGGCGATGTCGGCCCCGGACTGGTGGCTCTTGCTGTACCGCTCCACCGCCATCGCGGGTGTGGACAGTAGGGAACGGCAGTACCGCGTGAACTTCATGGATATCTCCGAAGTCAGCGAAGGCTGCGGGTCCCGGTTCTATCCCACCGGCTTTGTTCGGCGCCGTGCGGCTGGACATTGAACATCAACTCGGAACAACCGACCCGCACGCACCATTGTTTGACGCCAACTGCGCTGTGCATGATGAATTACCGGGGGATGGACACGAGACACGCGCGACGCGCGTGGGCGCGTGGGCACGCAAGGGTGTCAGGACACCGCTTCAACGAAGAAGGGGGCTGTAGTGCCGCGTCGGGAAAGTCCACTGGACCCTGGGGATGGTCCGCTGCTGCGGTTCGCGGGCGATCTGCGGGCCCTGCGGGAGCGCGCCGGAAGTCCGCCGTACCGCCAACTCGCCGTTCGGGCGCACTGTTCGGCGGCCAGCCTCTCGGTGGCCGCAGGAGGTCGGCGGCTGCCCAGCCTCGCCGTCACCCTCGCCTACGTGCAGGCCTGCGGCGGGGACGTGCGGGAGTGGCGGCACCGCTGGCAGTTGCTCGCCGCCGAACTGGCCGCCGACAGCGCCGCCCGGCGGCGCGCCCAGGACGCCGGACGGGCTCCCTACCCCGGGGCCGCGGCGTTCGAGGCGGCCGACGCCGAGCGGTTCTTCGGCCGCGAGGCGATGCTGGACCGGCTGGTCGCCCTGCTGGCCGAACGGCGGCTGGTGATCCTCACCGGGCCGTCCGGGGCGGGGAAGTCCTCGCTGGTCAGAGCCGGTCTGCTGGACCGGCTGGGCGGGGCTCCCGCCGCCGGCGCGGCTGCCGGGAGGAGCGGTGCCAGGGGCGGAACGCGGCGGGCCCCGGCCGGTGGGGGCGGTGTCCCGGTGGCACTGCTGACGCCGGGCGAACGGCCGATGGAGGCGTACGCGCTCGCGCTCGCCCGGCTCGGGCAGCGAGTCGGGGAGGCGACGCGCGGAGCGTCCGGAGCGACGGCCGGCGACCCGGTGCTGGTGGTGGACCAGGGGGAGCAACTGCGCACCCGCTGCCGGGACGCCGCCGAGCGGGCGCGTTTCCTGGACGCCTTGGTGGCGACGGCCTCGGGCGGTTCGGGCGAGGCCCTGGCCGAGCTGCCGGTGGCGGCGCCGGCCCGGTGCCGGGTGGTGCTGGTGGTCCGCTCGGACCAGAGCGGGCCGCTGTTCGCCGAGCACCCGGGGCTGGCCGACGCCGGTCGCCACGGGGTGCTGTCGGTGGGGCGTCCGGCACCGGACGAGCTGCGGCGGGCGATCACCGAACCGGCGTTGCGGGCCGGCTGCACCGTCGAGGGCGCCCTGCTGGCCGTCCTCATCTCGACCGCCGCGCAACAGCCGGGCGCGCTCCCGCTGTTGTCCGCGGCGCTGCTGGAGACCTGGCGGCGGCGCAGCGGTAACGCGCTCACCCTGGCGGGGTTCCAGGCCACGGGAGGTTTCGAGGGTGCGCTGGCCCGGACGGCGGAGGCGCTGTACAACGGGCTGGAGGCATCCGACCGGACCCGGGCGCAGGCGGTGTTCCTGCGGCTCGGCGGGGAGTTGCTCGGTGCCGGTGAGGACCCCGCCGGTGGCGGGACGGCACTGGGCGACGCGCTGACGCCCGGCGGTGAGCTGGTGTCGGGCGGCGACGAGGGCACCCGCAGGCCGGTGAGGCGGACCGAGTTCGAGGACCCCGGCGTACCGGAGGTGATGGAACGGCTGGTCCGGGCGCGGCTCGTGGTGGTGGACCGGGACACCGTCGAGCTGTCCCACCACGCGCTCTCGCAGGCCTGGCCCAGGCTGCGCGGATGGTTGGCGGAGGGCCGGGAGGGGTTGGGGGAGCGGCGCAGGCTCACCGCGGCCGCGCGGGATTGGGCGGCCGCCGACCGGGATCCTGAACTGCTGTACCGGGGCGTCCGGTTGGACCAGCTCAGGCGGCGGGTGGCGGCCGGCGAGCTGGCTCCGGCCGGCGTCGAGCGGGCCTTCCTGGTGGCCTCGGCGCGGGCGGCCGCCGCCGACCGGCGCCGGGCGCAGCGCCAGAACCTGGCGGTGGCCGGAGTCGCCATGGCGAGTGGGGCGCTGCTGGCACTGGCGGGCGGGAGCCGGATCCGTCGGGCCTGGCGGTGGTGAGCGCCGGGCCGCGCGCGGTGTGGCTGCCGGTCGTTCCCGCGAGCGCCTCGTTCGGGCCGTCACCCGGGTATTGATCAGCGCCGGAATGGCGGAGTTGAACAAAGGGAGGATCAACCGTCGGTTCGTCGCGGCGGCGTATTCGGTGCCGATCACGGTCCTTGCGCCGCCGTCGGCCGGGCGGGTAGCTTGACGGTCGATCCCGGCCCGTCGAAAGGCGAATTCGGCTGCCCGGTCGGTGATTTCCCGTACGCCGTGATCGGCCCGGAGGCGGTCCGGCGATTAATCCGTACCGATTTCCATCGCCGGTTCCGCGTTGTTCGGCGGACCTCGCTCCGTCGGCGGCCGGCGGCCGTTCGGCGCTCACCCCGCCCGGCCGTCCTGCCGTGCATGTCAAAGCCGTCGCGTTCGCCGCCGTATCCGCGTTTCCCTAAACCCGTGTCAAGGGGGAGTCATGTCCAATTCGGCCCGTCCGGTCCACAGCTGGGACGAATTCACCACACTTCGGGAGGTCGTGGTCGGCACCGCCGTCGGCGCCCGGCTGCCCGAGCAGACCGAGCCGTCCTCCTGGCTGTCCTGCTTCCCGAAGACCAGCGCCGCCGACCTCGCCTCCATCGAGGTCGGCCCCTACTCCCAGCAGGTCGTGGAGGAGACCGAGGAGGACCTGGACGCGCTGGTGGCCACCCTGCGGGGCCTCGGCGTCACCGTCCACCAGCCCGAAGTGATCGACCACGCGGCCGAGTTCTCATCCCCCCTGTGGAAGGCCGACGGCGGCTTCCACTCCTACTGCCCGCGGGACCTGACCCTGGTGGTCGGCGAGACGGTGATCGAGGTGGCGAGCCCGATGCGGCAGCGCTACTTCGAGGTCTTCGGGCTGCGTGGACTCTTCCAGGACTACCTGCGCCGCGGCGCGCGCTGGCTGGCCGCTCCCAGGCCGCAACTGAGGGACGAGCTCTTCGAGTTCGACGCGGACGGCCTCCCGCTGCTGGGCGAGGCCGAGCCGGTCTTCGACGCCGCGAACGTGCTGCGGCTCGGCCGGGACGTGTTCTACCAGGTCTCCCGCAGCGGGAACGAACTCGGCCTGCAGTGGCTGGAGTCCACGCTCGGCCTGCTCGGCGACGGCGGCCTGCGACTGCACCCGCTGCGCGACATCTACGGCTACACCCACATCGACAGCACCATCGCGCTGCTGCGGCCGGGGCTGGTGCTGCTCAACCCGGAGCGGATCAGCCCGGAGACCGTCCCGGAGCCGCTGCGGGGCTGGGACATCCTGTGGTGCCCGCCGGCTGAGCCCTCCGGCGACACGCCCGAGCACGCGCTCAGCGAGAGCTGGATCAGCATGAACCTGCTGATGGTCTCCCCGGACACGGCGATCGTCGAGTCGGGTCAGGAGAGCCTGATCAAGCTGCTGGAGCACTCCGGGATCACTGTCCTGCCGCACCGGCTGCGGCACTCCCGGGTGCTCGGAGGCGGCTTCCACTGCGTCACCCTGGACATCCGGCGCGACGGCGGGCTGGAGGACTACCTGTCCTGATCCGTCGACGCCGCGAGGCCGGTGCCGTCCGGTGGCCGTCGCGACCGGACGGCACCGGCCCCGGTCGGTGAGGTCGTTGCCCGGCGCCGTTCGCGGCTCAGGAGCGGACGGCCGTGCCGCCCAGGCGCGGTTGCCGAGCAGGGTCCTGATCTCCGGGGCGGGCCCGTTGTCGGGGTTTACCGGGTGGCCGAGCTCGTCGAGGGTGTCCTCGTGGCGGCAGGCGGGGTCACTGTCAGGTCATCCGGGGTCACACCGCGGTCACCGAACCCGGCCGTACCGGTCCGGCCGTCCTGCTGGGAGGAGTGCCACCGGACGGGCCCGGTGGCCGCGTGGTCCGGGCGCGCGGCAGACTGGGTGAGGAGAGGTGTGCCGCGATGGGTGAAGGATTGGGGCCCCGGGCGCCGGGCGAGGTGGAGCGCTATCTGTCGGTGGCCGAGCACGGGCTGATCGGCGACCTGCGGACCGTGGCGCTGGTGGGCACGGATGGGACGATCGACTGGTACTGCTGTCCGTCGTTCGACGCGCCGAGTGTGTTCGGGGCGATTCTGGACGCGGATCGGGGCGGGGCGTTCGAGTTGGCGGCGGCCGTGCCGTGCCGGACCAGGCAGTTCTACTTCCCCGACACCAATGTGCTGATCACCCGCTTTCTCACCGAGGACGGCGTCGGTGAGATCCAGGACTTCATGCCGATCGTCGGTGGTCATGTGGCGGGTGAGACCGGGCGGCATCGGTTGATCCGGCGGGTGGTGTGTGTGCGGGGCTCGATGCCGTTCCGGGTGCGGGTCGCACCGCGGTTCGGTTACGGGGCGCAGCCGCATGTGGTGCGGCGGCGGGGGGACTGTCTGGCGATCTTCGAGTCCGACGCGCTGTCACTGGCGCTCACCTCCACGGTGGCGTTCGAGTGCGACGAGCGGGACGTGACCGCCGACTTCAAGCTCAGCCAGGGCGAGACGGCGGTATTCGCGCTCGACCGGGTCGACGGCGCCGTGCCGCCGAGGGGCTGCGCCCACCGCGAGGCGGAGGTGGAGTTCAAGGCCACGGTGGCGTTCTGGCGGGGGTGGCTGGCGCAGAGCCGGTACCGAGGGCGGTGGCGGGAGATGGTGCACCGCTCGGCGCTGACGCTCAAACTGCTCACCTATGCCCCGACCGGCGCGATGGTGGCCGCGCCGACCACCAGCCTGCCGGAACGGATCGGTGGCGCACGCAACTGGGATTACCGCTACTTGTGGGTTCGGGACGCCGCGTTCTGCGTGTACGCGTTGCTGCGGCTGGGCTTCACCGGCGAGGCCGAGGCGTTCATGGGCTTCCTGACCGCCCGGATCGACCGGGACGAGACCCGGCCCTCCGGCCCGTTGCAGATCATGTACGGCATCGACGGCCGCTGCGAACTGCCCGAGCGCGAGCTTCCGCACCTGGAGGGCTACCGGGGGTCCGCTCCGGTGCGGGTCGGCAACGCGGCCGTCGACCAGCTCCAGCTCGACATCTACGGCGCCCTGCTGGACTCCGTCTACCTGTACGACAAGTGGGGTCAGCCGATCTCCAGCGAGCAGTGGGACGCCGTGTGCGCCGTGGTCGACTGGGTCTGTGCCAACTGGGACCAGCCCGACGAGGGCGTGTGGGAGACCCGCGGCGGGCGCAAGAGGTTCCTCTACTCCCGCCTGATGTGCTGGGTGGCGATCGAACGGGCCGTCCGGATCGCCCGGCGCCGCGGCCTGCCGGCCGACCTGGTGCGCTGGGGTGCCGCGCGTGATGCCGTCTACCGGCGGATCATGGACCGGGGCTGGTCCGCGGAGCGCAAGGCGTTCGTCCAGCACGAGGACGACCAGGTGCTGGACGCCGCGGTGCTGATGATGCCGCTGGCCAAGTTCATCGCACCCACCGACCCCAAGTGGCTTTCCACGCTGGACGCGCTCAGCGCCGACCTGGTCTCCGACTCGCTGGTCTACCGGTACGACCCGCAGGCCAGCCCGGACGGCCTGATCGGCGAGGAGGGCACCTTCTCGATCTGCTCCTTCTGGTACGTCGAGGCCCTCACCCGGGCCGGCCGCCTGGACGAGGCCCGGCTCGCCTTCGAGAAGATGCTCACCTACGCCAACCACCTCGGCCTGTACGCCGAGGAGATCAGCCACACCGGCGAGCAACAGGGCAACTTCCCACAGGCGTTCACCCACCTCGCGCTGATCAGCGCCGCCTACAACCTCGACCGCACCCTGGGTTGACGGAGGTGGCCTTCGGGGCTCGCCTTTAGCGGAGGCCAACCGGCGGCCAACCCCCTGACCGGATGATGCGGAGCGTCCGCACGGGAGGGGAAGGTTTGGCGGGTCGGCCGGGGAGTCTTGTATGGTTCCTCGCGAATCATCCAGAGGGGTGGAGGGACCGGCCCTACGAAGCCCCGGCAACTCCCCGGTCGACTCGGCGTCCGAAGTACGCGCCGCGCCGTCCGGGATCAGTGCCAACTCCGGCCTGTCGCCAACGTGGCGCGGGAAAGATGAGGAGACACGGTGCTCTCTGTGCTGTCCTTCGCCCGGGCGCTTCCCGCCCCGGCCCTTTCGCGTACCCGTCTCGTGCCCGGCGCAGGCGATCGGCCGACTTCTCCGGCCCGTTCCCGCTGACCACCCCCCGCTCCCCGCGGGGAGCCTCCGTGAGCGGAACCCACCCGTCGCTCACGGGGTTTGAGACTGGAGTACCCATCCATGGAGAACACGAGCGGCGTCGGCGTGCTCGACAAGGTCACCTCGATCCTCGGCACCCTGGAGGCAGGTCCCGCCACGCTGGCCGGACTCGTCGCCGCCACCGGCCTGGCGCGGCCCACCGCCCACCGGCTCGCCGTCGCACTGGAACACCACCGCCTGGTCGGCAGGGACCTCCAGGGCCGGTTCGTCCTCGGCCCCCGGCTCGGGGAGCTCTCGGCGGCGGCCGGGGAGGACCGGCTGCTGGCGGCCGCCGGCTCGGTCCTCATCCACCTGCGCGACGTCACCGGCGAGAGCGCGCAGCTCTACCGCCGCCAGGGCGAGGTCCGGATCTGCGTGGCCGCCGCCGAGCGGCTCTCCGGCCTTCGCGACACCGTCCCCGTCGGCGTCACCCTTCCCATGAAGGCCGGTTCCGCCGCCCAGATCCTGCTCGCCTGGGAGGAACCCGAGCGCCTCCACCGCGGCCTCCTGGGCGCCCGCTTCACCGCCACCGCCCTCAGCGGCGTCCGGCGCCGCGGCTGGGCCCAGTCCGCCGGCGAGCGCGAGCCCGGTGTGGTCTCCGTCTCCGCACCCGTCCGCGGCCCGTCCAACCGGGTCGTGGCCGCCGTCTCCGTCTCCGGCCCGATCGAACGCCTCACCCGCCACCCCGGCGCGCACTTCTCCCAGGCCGTCGTCGAGGCGGCCAACCGCCTCACCGAAGCCCTGCGACACCCCTGACCGCCCCGTCGCCCCGGCGGCTCCCGGCTGATCGTCGGAAACGATCAATCATGCCGGGGAACCGCCGATGTCCGGTCGGGGAAGGCGGCGAGGAGGGCGAGCCAGAGCTGGAAGCGGTCCTGCATGGACTGCAGCGATCGGCCGGTGAGGCGCTCGATCCGGTCCAGCCGGTAGCGGACGGTGTTGCGGTGGACGTACAGCCGGTCGGCGACCGCCTGGACCGAGCAGTCCGCGGCCAGGTAGGCGTGCAGGGTCGTGACGAGATCGGCGTTGTTGGTCTCGTCGAACCGGGTGAGCGGGCGCAGCACCTCGGCGGCGAGCTGTTTCAACGGCAGGTCGGGGCTGGACAGCAGCAGGCGGGGAAGGTTGAGCGGGTCGCCGGCGTGGACCCCGGGGCCCCGGGTGAGGGCCGCCTGGGCCTCGAACCCGCTCCAGCGCAGGCCGTCGACGCCTCGGTAGCAGCCGCCGATCCCGACCGCGGCGCGGGTGTCGAGGCCGGACAGCGCCGTGCCGAAGCGCCGGGCCAGCTTGTCCACGGGCGCGGACTGCGGGACCACCGCCACCAGGTACCGGTTGACCACGGCGGTGAGCACCGGCTCGGGGGATTCGGGGCGGCCCGCGGTCAGCCAGGGCAGCCGCGCCAGCCGCCGGTCCGCCGCCGCCCCTGCGCCGTCCGGTGCCAGGCAGCCCAGGACGACCCGGTGGGCGGCCTTGGCGTCCAGCCCGAACGCGGCGAGCCTGCGCTCGGCGGCGGCCGGGGCGAGCACGTCCCGCACGATGTCCTCGACGACCTGGCCGACCAGTTCCCGCCGCCCGGCCAGGTGGGCCTGCCGACGGGCCAGCTCCAGGCCCACCAGCCGAACCGCGTACGGGAGCACGTCCGCCGCGGGGCCGGCCGACCGCAGGCAGAGGAACGCCGCGACCATCCCGTCGACCTGCACCGGCAGGCACAACGGACCGACGTGACCGGCTTCGTCCGGGGACGTCAGCCCGGCCGCCCGCACCTCCTCGACCAGGGCGCCGGAACGCTCCGGGGCGGCGGCGAGGACCGAGCCGCGGCGGTCGAGGACGGCGACCTCGGACCCGCAGGCCCGCCGCAGCACCCCCAGCAGCGCGGTCAGGCCCTCGCCGGTCAGCAGGGCCTGGACCAGCAGATCGTGCTGATCCACCAGCCGCCGCTGCGCGCTGTGGTCCTCGGCCGTGACCCGTTCGGCGACCAGGCGGTTCACCGCGATGAACGGCGTCTCGTACGGGACCTCCAGCACCGCCAGGCCCAGCCGCTCGGCCTCGGCCACCGTCGCCCTGGGGACGCAGGTGCTGGGCACCGCGATCGCCGACAACGTGACGCTCAACCTGCCACTGGCCGCCGCGCTGTCCTGCGTACCCGTGGCCATGATCGTCGGCTACCTGCTCGCCGTGCGCCGGACCGGCGCCCTGGACTCGCTCTAGGAGTCGAACACCAGTGATCCTCTCCCGCCGTGCCCGGATCGCGCTGCGCGCGGCCATGGCCGCCGGCCTCGCCGTCGTCTACCTGCTGCTGATCCTCCTCAACTCGGTCAACCGGGACCGCTCCTTCGCCTGGCCGCCGACCGGACTGACCGCCGAGTGGTGGGTACGGGCCTGGCAGTCCGAGGGCGCCCGCAGCGCGCTGGTCACCTCACTGCGGGCGGGCGCGGGGGCCACCCTGGTGGCCCTGGTCCTGGGAACCATGACCGCGTTCGCGGTCCAGCGGTACCGGTTCTTCGGCCGGCAGACGGTGTCGTTCCTGGTGATCCTGCCGATCGCGCTGCCCGGCATCGTCACCGGCATCGCGCTCAACGCCGCGTTCCGCAGTGTGCTCGGCCCGGCGGGCATCGGGTTCGGCATGCTCACCGTCATCATCGGGCACGCCACCTTCTGCATCGTCGTGGTCTTCAACAACGTCATCGCCCGGCTGCGCCGGTTGTCGCCCTCCGCCGAGGAGGCCTCGGCCGACCTCGGCGCGCACACCTTCCAGACCTTCCGGTACGTCACCTTCCCGGCGGTGCGGTCGGCGCTGCTGGCGGGCGGGCTGCTGGCGTTCGCGCTCTCCTTCGACGAGATCGTGGTGACCACCTTCACCGCCGGCCCCGGCGTCCGGACGCTGCCGATCTGGATCTACGCCAACCTGTCCCGGCCCAACCAGGCGCCGGTGGTCAACGTGGTGGCCGCGGTCCTGGTGCTGCTCTCCGTGGTGCCGGTGTACCTGGCCCAGCGGCTGTCCGCCGACAGCCCCGGAGGGCGGCTGTAGCCGGGGGTGAAGCGGCCGGAGCGCCCTCCCGCGGCCGGGCCGACTGCTGTTCGGTGCAGGGGGCCTGGGCCTACCGCTCGCCCTGCCACAGGGCGCGCTCGACTGTGCGCAGGGCGGTGGCCGACTGCTCCCAGCCGTGCCACCGGGAAAGCGGGTGGGCGCCTCGGGCTTCGGCCCGAGGGTGAAGCCCGTCGCCTGCGGAGCAGGACAGGAAGGGACGTTTCGCCGTCAAGGCGGACCGCCGTTCGGGAACGCTCCCGGTCGGCCGCCGGGCTTCGGGCCGGCGGTGTCAGATGCCGAGGCGGGCGGCGATGCCGTCGAGGACGCAGTCGAGTCCGGTTTCGAACTGCCAGTCCTGGTCGTCCTTGCGGGTGGCCTCGCGGAGGTAGCGCTGGTAGGCGGGGTAGCGGCCGGTGTTGATCAGCCAGGACATGCGCGAGGCCAGGCCGGCGCGGGTCTGGTCGCCGTCGGCCCAGCCGTGCTCGCGTTGCAGCTCCAGCAGGGCGATCTCGGCGGAGACCGAGCCGCCGACGTAGCCGGTGACGGTGCGGAACACCGCCATCGTGGTGTCGGGGTCCAGGCCGTGCTCGGCGAGGGCGGCGAACGCGCGCTCCGGGACGGCCAGTTGGTTGGGGCTGAGGGCGGAGGCGGCGGCCCGGGCGGTCCACGGGTGGGACAGGTTCATGGCGCGCAGGTGGACGGCCAGGGTGCGCATGGTGTCGCGCCAGCCGGTGGTGGGGGCGTCCAGGGGGAGCCGGCCGTAGACGAAGTCGACCATCAGCTCGATGAGTTCGTCCTTGCCCGACACGTACCGGTAGGCGGCCATCGGGGCGACGCCGAGGGCGGTGGCCAGGCGGCGCATGGTGACGGCGTCCAGGCCTTCGGCGTCGGCGATCTCGACCGCGGCCTCGGCGATCCGGTGCGGGTTGAGCGTGGTGCGCGGGGCGGGGGCCGGACGGGCGAGGCGCTCCCAGAGCGAGGTCTGGGGCTTGGTCCGGTCGTCGTCCCCCGTGGGGGCCTGCGGGGCGGGCATGGTGACGGGTTCCTTCCGGCTGGATGTCCGCCCACCGTACCACTACGTGCGTACAACGTATCCGAAGTGGACGACGTACGCGCCCGTGTGTACGTTGTATCTCGCCGATACGGCGTACACATCGACTCGAAGGGGGACCCCCATGTCCATCGACCAGCAGCAGGCGCAGCCCGGGCCGGCCCGGGAGCGGCTGCGGGTGGCCGTTCTCGTCGGCAGCACCCGCAACGGCCGGTTCGCGCCGGTCGTCGCCGACTGGCTGCTCGGCCACCTCGGCACCCGCGGCGACATGAGTGCCGACCTCGTCGATCTGGTCGACACCCCGCTGCCGACCACTTTCCCGTCCTTCGGCGGCGAACTCGACCCGGCCGACGCCGAGTTGCTCGCCGCCGTCTCGCCCCGCCTGGAGTCCGCCGACGCCTTCGTGATCGTCACGCCCGAGTACAACCACAGCTTCCCGGCCCCGCTGAAGAACGCCATCGACTGGCACAACCGCCAGTGGCACGGCAAGCCGGTCGCCTTCGTCTCCTACGGCGGGCTCTCCGGCGGTCTCCGCGCCGTGGAACAACTTCGGGTGGTGCTCGCAGAGTTGAACGCCACGACGATCCGCAGCACGGTCAGCTTCCACGGCGCCGCGCAGCGCTTCGACGCCGACGGCAAGGCCCTCGACCCGGCGGCCGACGCCGCCGCCAAGACGATGCTCGACCAGCTGGCCTGGTGGGCGCAGGCCCTGCGCGAGGCCCGGCGGATCCGCCCGTTCGCGGCCTGACCCGGACGAGCGGACCACTGGAACAAGGGAAAGGCGGACGAACCATGGTGACGGAACCGGTCGAGGAGCGCCCCAAGCCGCCGCTGCTCGGCATCCTCGGACTGATGCTCGGCATCTTCCTCTCCGCGCTCGACGGGCAGATCATCGGCACCGCGCTGCCCACGATCGTCGGCGACCTCGGCGGGCTGGACCACCTCTCCTGGGTGGTCACCGCGTACCTGCTCACCTCCGCCGCCACCACCCCGGTCTGGGGCCGCCTCGGCGACCTGTACGGGCGCAAGGGCGCGTACCAGTGGGCGGTGGTGCTGTTCCTGGCCGGCTCGGTGCTCTCCGGGCTGTCGCGCGACATGGCCGAGCTGATCGCCTTCCGCGCGGTCCAGGGGATCGGTGCCGGCGGGCTGATGGTCGGCGCGCTCTCGGTGATCGGGGTGCTCGTCCCGGCGACCGACCGGGGGCGGGTGCAGTCGGTGATCGGGATCCTGATGCCGGTCGCGTTCGTCGGCGGGCCGCTGCTGGGCGGCTTCCTGACCGATCGGCTGAGCTGGCGCTGGGCGTTCTACGTCAACGTGCCGGTAGGGCTGTTCGCCCTGCTGGCGGTCGGGCTCGGGGTGCGGCTGCGGACGGAACGCGTCCGCGCGCCCTTCGACTGGGCGGGCCTCGCCCTGCTGACCGCCGGCATCGTCGCGCTCACCCTGATCGGCAGCCGGGGTGGTGCGACCTACGCCTGGACGTCGCCGTGGATCCTCGGCACGGCGGCCGTCGCGGTGGTCGCGCTCGCCTGGTTCGCCCGGGTGGAGCGGAGGGTTCCCGGACCGCTGGTGCCGCCCGCGCTGTTCCGCGACCGCAACTTCACCGTGGCCCAGGTGCTCGGCTTCCTCACCGGCGCGCTGATGCTCGCCCTGATCGGTTACCTGCCGCAGTACCTGCAGTTCGTCCAGGGCGCCTCACCGACCGCCGGCGGCCTCCTGCTGCTGCCGCTGATGCTCGGCATGATCGGCACCCAGCTCGTCACCGCCAAGCTGATGAGCCGGGGCGGCGGCGAGCGGCGCTACCCGCTGATCGGCGGCGCCGTCGCCCTGATCGGAGCGGCGCTGCTGCTGCTCCTCGGCACGGGCACGCCGCGGGCGGTCGCCTCCGGGCTCACCGCGGTCACCGGGGTGGGGATCGGCCTGCTCATGCAGAGCACCCTGCTGACCTCGATGGGTGCCGTCCCGCGCCGGGACATGGGCGCCGCGATGGGGGTCGTCACCCTGCTGCGCAGCATCGGCGGTTCGCTGGGCATGGCGGCGCTCGGCGCGGTCTACACGGCCCGGATGACGGACGCCCTCGCCGAGCGGCTCGGCGCCGAACCGGCGGCCCGGCTCACCGGTGGCGGTGGACTCACCCCAGCGGCGCTCACCGGCCTGCCGGCGGACGTCCGCGACGCGGTCGGGGAGGCGGTCACCAGTGGCCTGCACGGTTCGGTGGTGGGTGCGGTCGTGCTGGCGGCCCTCGCCACGGCGGTCGCCTGCCTGGCCCGGCCGAACCCGAAGCCGGATCAGGACCCGAAGCCGGGTCATGACCCGAAAGCGGATCAGGACCCGAAGGCGGTCCAGGAGCCGAGGTCGGCCCCCGGCCCGGCCTCGGAGCCCCGGTCGGCGAGGGCGACGGCGTAGCCTGCCACAGCTCGATCGCACGGACAGCAGCCGGCCGGCCGTGCACGTCGACCCCGCCGGGCGGATCCGCGCTCGGCCATGCGATGTTCGCGAATCGTAAGACCACGATGCTCGGAGTCCGCCCCGGTCCGCTCCTACAGTGGCCGGGACGTTCTTCGGACGAGAGGTGACACAGGTGACGATCGATCAGGGCACCGCGCGGGCCGAGCTGGGTGTGATCGGCGGTTCGGGGCTGTACGCGCTGCTGGACGAGGTGGCCGAGGTGCGGGTCGACACGCCGTACGGTCCGCCGAGTGACGCGCTGTTCCTGGGGGAGGTGGCCGGGCGCCGGGTGGCCTTCCTGCCCCGGCACGGGCGCGGCCACAAGCTGCCGCCGCACCGGATCGACTACCGCGCCAACCTGTGGGCGCTGCGCTCACTCGGCGTGCGGCAGGTGCTGGGGCCGTGCGCGGTGGGCGGCCTGCGCCCGGAGTACGGCCCGGGCACGCTCCTCGTCCCGGACCAGTTCGTCGACCGCACCTCGGGGCGGGTGCAGACCTTCTACGACGGGAAGCCGCTGCCCGACGGCACCGTGTCCGAGGTGGTGCACGTCTCGATGGCCGACCCGTATTGCCCGGCCGGGCGGCGGGTGGTCCTGGACGCCGCGCGCGGGGCCGCCTGGGAGCCGGTGGACGGCGGCACGCTCGTGGTGATCGAGGGCCCGCGCTTCTCCACCCGCGCCGAGTCCCGCTGGTTCACCGCCAACGGCTGGTCCGTGGTCGGCATGACCGGCCACCCCGAGGCCGTCCTCGCCCGCGAACTCGGCCTCTGCTACAGCTCCTTGGCGCTGGTCACCGACCACGACGCCGGAGTGGAGACCGGCGAGGGCGTCACCCACGCCGAGGTGCTGAAGGTCTTCGCCGGCAACGTCGACCGGCTGCGCGGCGTGCTCTTCAAGGCCCTGGAGGTCCTGCCCGACGAGCGGGACTGCGTCTGCTCGCACGCCCTGGACGGCCTCACCACCGGCCTTCCCGGCGTCCCGGGCTCCTGACCGGCGAGCACGTGCCGACCCGGACCCTCCTGCCCTGCGCCCTCGCCCTCACCGCCCTGGTGGCGGCCCTCGCGCTGACCGTGACCGGCGGCGGGACGCTCGCCCACCGGCCCCCGCTCTACGGCTGGTACGCACTCGACGCCGCCCTCTTCGCCCTCGCGCTGCTCCTCCTGCGCAGGGTGAGGGCCCGCCAGGTGGCGCCGCTCGTGCTGATCGGAAGCGTCCTGGTCGCCGGGGCCGGGCTGCTGGCCCCGCCGCGCACCAGCGACGACGCCTACCGGTACGTGTGGGACGGGCGGGTCCAGGCGGCCGGCACCTCCCCGTACGCCCGCACCCCCGACGACCCGGCGCTGGCCCGGCTGCGCGACCCGGGCCTGTTCCCGGTCGGGGACGGCTGCGCGGCCTGGGACGAACGGCGGACCGCCGCCGGGGACTGCACCCGGATCAACCGGCCCGCCGTGCACACCGTCTACCCACCGGTCGCGGAGGCGTGGTTCCTCGCCGAACACACCTTCGGCGGCGGCGTGCGCGGCGTGCAGGTCGGCGGCGCCCTGCTGGCGGTCGCCACCACCGGTGTGCTGCTCACCGTCGGCGGGCGCAGCCGGCGGGCGGCGCTGTGGGGCTGGTGCCCGGGAATCACCGTGTGGGCGGTCAACGACGCACACGTCGACACCCTCGGCGCGCTGCTCATGGTGGCCGGAGCGGGCTGCGTGGCCCGCCGCCGGGCCGGGGCCGGCGGCGCCCTGCTGGGAGCGGCGGTCGCGACCAAGCTGCTGCCGGCGCTCGCCCTGCCCGGAGCGCTGTCCGGCCTGCTGGCCCGGCGGCCCGGGAAAGACGACCTGGTCCTGGTCGCCGCCGCCCTCGGGACCTTCGCGGCGGCCTACCTTCCGTACGTCGCGGCCTCCGGCGCCGGCGTGCTGGGGTACCTGCCCGGCTACCTGCGGGAGGAGGGGTACGAGCAGGGCCACCTCGACCGCTTCGGCCTGCTGCGGGCGGTGCTGCCCGACCGGTGGGCCCCGTGGGCGGCCGCCCTGGTGCTGGCGGCCGTGGTGCTGTGGGTACTGCGGCGCGGCGACCCCCACCGGCCATGGCGGGGCGCGCTCCTGGTGACCGGGACGGCCCTGCTGCTCGTCGCGCCCGGCTACCCCTGGTACGGACTGCTGGTGGTGGCCCTGGTCGCGCTGGACGGGCGCTGGGAGTGGCTGGCGGTTCCCGCGGCCGGCCAGGTGCTCTACCTGGTCGGCGGGGAGGACGCCCAGCGCGTCGCCTACGGAGTCGCCCTGGTCTGTGTGCTCGTGGTGCCGGTGCTGCGCCGCCTCATGACCGCCGCGCCGGCCCGTCCGACCCGTGGGGCGCGGCCGGAGATGACGAAAGTCTGACGGGACGCCCCCGGCCCTGGCGGCCGCCGGGGCGGACCTGGTCGAATCGTCCCGTGAACAGTGGAAACGAAGAGGGCAGGGGCACCCCGGTCGGACGCCGGGTGGTGCTCGGCCTGCTGGGGCTCGGCGCGCTCGGGGTGGCCGCCGGGCCGTACCTGCAGCGGGCCGAGTCGGCGCTCGCGCAACGGGATCCGAGCGGCCTGTCCGGGCTGCTGCCGGGCAACAACGGCTTCCGGTACTACTCGGTGGTGACCTCCGTCCCCGAACGGGACGCGGGCGACTACACCCTCACCGTGGACGGACTGGTGGAGCGCCCCGCCACCCACCGACTGCCCGACCTGCAGGCGATGCCGCAGCGGCGGCTGGTCAAGGACGTCCAGTGCGTCACCGGGTGGCGGGTGCCGGACACCCCGTTCGAAGGGGTACCGCTGGCCCACCTCCTCGACGCCGCCGGGGTGAAGCCGGAAGCCAAGGCCGTACGCTTCAGCTGCTTCGACGGCGCGTACACCGAGAGCCTCACCCTGGAGCAGGCCCGGCGGGACGACGTGCTGGTCGCGCTGCGCATGCAGGACAACCCGATCGCGCACGAGCACGGCG
Source organism: Kitasatospora sp. NPDC018058 (assembly GCF_044327205.1). Lineage (NCBI taxonomy): Bacteria > Bacillati > Actinomycetota > Actinomycetes > Kitasatosporales > Streptomycetaceae > Kitasatospora > Kitasatospora sp. NPDC018058. The sequence continues at coordinate 19,097 of NZ_JBIRFA010000016.1, forward strand.
GGCCGGTGCGGCTGTACGTCGCGCCGATGTACTTCTACAAGTCCGCGAAGTGGCTCTCCGGCATCACCGTCACCGGCTCGGTCGAGCCGGGCTACTGGGAGCAGAACGGATACGACGTCGACGCCTGGGTCGGCCGGTCGAACGGGAGGGACGATGCGCCCACGAGCTGAACTGGTCCTCCGCTTCACCCGGGCCGAGCGCTGGGTGCACCGGACCACCGCCGCACTGATCGGCGTCTGCCTGGCCACCGCCGCCTGCCTCTACCTCGCGCCGCTCGCCGAACTGGTCGGCAACCGGCCGCTGGTCGTCACCGTGCACGTGTGGTGCGGCCTGGCGCTGCCGGTGCCGCTGCTGCTCGGGCTCGCCTCCCGGGCGCTGCGGGCGGACGTCGCCCGGCTGAGCCGGTTCACCCCGGCGGACTGGCAGTGGCTGCGGGCCGTCCGCGCCCGGGCCGTCCACCGGCCGGCCGGGAAGTTCAACGCCGGACAGAAGCTGTACGCGCAGTGGACGCTCGGATCGATGCTGGTGATCGTCGGCACCGGGCTGCTGATGTGGCTCACCCACCTCGCCCCGCCGGCCTGGCGGACCGGCGCGACCTTCGTGCACGACTGGCTGGCCGCCGCCATCGCGGTCGTGGTCGCCGGGCACGTCCGGATGGCCTGGCGGGACCGGGAGGCGCGGCTCGGGATGCGGACCGGGCTGGTGGAGCGGAGCTGGGCCGAGCGCGAGCACCCGCAATGGCAGGCCGGACCGGATCGGCCGGCGGCGAGGATCGGCGCCGGCGAGTCGGCGGAGTAGGCGACCACGCCGGCCGGCTTGCCGAGGTGGTCCGGCCGGGCGACCCGCCGTTCGCTGCCGCGCGGGTGGCCCGGACCGGCCCGCACCGCCGCCGTGTCGCCGCAGCCGAGTGCCGTCCCCGACTCCCGGACGACGTCCATGCCCGCTGCTGTCCCTCCGTGTCCTGCCACCTGTGGCGCCGGACGGTCTCCCGGTCACCTCGGCCGGGGCCTCCGGCCGGCTACCCCTTGCGCAGCGCGAGGAAGCGGCGGCCGTGCGAGGCCCAGCGCTCCGCCTCGACGAGGCCCGCGAGGCAGGCCCTTCGCAGGGTGGCGGTCGTGCCGAGGCGGGCCCAGGGGAAGGCCGGGCCGAGCCGGCCGTCCGGCCCCTCCACCCGGACGACGACGCGTTCATCCACCTCCTCCGGCTCCACCTCCACCAGCAACAGCCCGTCCGGGGCGATGAGTTCGGCGCCCCGGCGGAGCAGCGCGTCCGGGTCGCCGCCGATGCCGAGGTTGCCGTCCGCGAGCAGCGCGGCGCCCCAGCGGCCCTCGGCGGGCAGGCGGTCGAAGACCGAGCGGCAGAGCGCCGGGCCGCCGAGGTCCACCGTGCGGGCGACCGCCGCCCCGGTCACGTCCACCCCGAGCACGGGCACACCGAGGTCGAGCAGCGCGGCCACCAGCCGTCCGGGGCCGCAGCCGAGGTCCAGGACCGGAGCGGTCAGCCGGGCGCAGCGCAGCAGCAGGCTGAAGTCCGCGCCGGCCGCCGGAGCGCACCAGCGTTCGATGTCCAGACGTTGCCTCCGGCCGTCCTCGCGGCGCAGCCAGAGCGGGCCGCGGCCGCTGCGGACGGCCTCCGCGAAGGGGTCGTCCACCCAGGGTGCGGCGACCGTCAACTCGCCACCTCCGGCGCGGCGTCGACGGCGCGCAGCCGGTCGGCGAAGCGGCTGTGCGGCGCCTCGACGGCCACCTGCCGGGCGTCCTCGACGGTGTCCACATCGGTCAGCGGGGGCAGGTGGCGGACGGTCAGACCGGCCTGTGCCAGGCGGCGGAGCAGTGCCGGGCCCGTCCCCGGGGTGGACATCGGCACGCCGTGCAGGAGCCGGGCGGCCAGCCCCGGGGTCGGCCGGGCCAGGCCCAGCGCCCAGAACCCGCCGTCGGCCGCCGGGCCGTACCAGGCGTCCGTGCCGTGCCGCCGGGCGGCGGACAGCGGCTCGGCCAGCGCGGCCGCGTCCAGCTGCGGAGTGTCCATGCCGACCAGCAGCGCGGGGGAGTGCGGGGCGAGCCGGGCGGCGTGCGCGAAGGCGTCGGCCAGCCGCCGGTCCAGCCCGCCGCCGCACTGCGGGAGGACCTCCCAACCCGGCGGCAGCCAGCCGCCGGGCTCGCCGTCCAGGACCAGCAGGCGCCGCCCGGCGGGCATCGCGGCCAGGGTGTGCAGGGTGTCGGTGAGCGCGGCCTCGGCGAGGTCCGCCGCCTGGGACGGGCTGAAGGGCGGGGTGAGCCGGGTCTTCACCCGGCCGGGGACGGGCGCCTTGGCGATCACCAGCAGCGTGGGCGGCGGCGCGGCCAGCACCGCCCGCATGTCGCGGACGGCCTGGCGGGTGCCGCGCAGGGTGCCGGTGACCTTGGAACGGCCCGCGCGCGGCAGGTAGTCGACGGGGGTCTCGGCGATCCGCAGCCCGGCCGCCGAGGCGGCGAGGACCATCTCCAGCGGGTAGCCGGAGCGCCGGTCGCCCAGGCCCAGGGCCAGCAGCCGCTCGCGGCGGGCGGCCCGCATCGGTCCGAGGTCGTGCAGGGGAGCGCCGGTGCGGGCCCGCAGCCCGCGGGCGAGGACGGTGTTGGCGAGCCGGGCGTGCAGCGGCCAGGCACCGGCGGTGGCCGGCCGGCGGCGGCCGAGCACCAGATCGGCGGTGCCGGCCAGCACCGGGCCGGTGACCCGGGGGAGCTGGGCGGGGTCGAGCGAACCGTCGCAGTCCATGAAGCAGACCAGGTCGGCGGTGGCGGCGCGCAGTCCGGCGTGGCAGGCGGCGCCGAAGCCGCGCCGGGGTTCCACGACCACGGTCGCGCCCAGCGAGCGGGCGAGCTCGGCGGAGCCGTCCTGGGAGCCGTTGTCCACCATGATCGCCCGCCAGCCGTCCGGGATCCGGTCGAGCACCCACGGCAGGGCGGCGGACTCGTCGAGGCACGGCAGAACGACGTCGGCGATCGGCAGAGGGGGGAGGGGAGGAGTCACGCCGGTCACGCTAACCGCGGCCGGTACCGCCGGGGCCGAACCGCGCCCTTACGGAAGTGCTACGTCCGCGCGGCCGGGGCCGTCCGGGGGATCTTACGGAACTCGGACGTGGGCCCCGGCGCGCCCCGGCCGCGGTCGCCGCCTCGTATCCTCGGCGAGGTGAACGAGAGCCCCGCCACCGCCGGACCACCCCGTCCCGGCCGCATCCTGGTGATCGACGACGACCCGACCGTGGCCGAGGTGGTCGCCGGCTACCTCACCCGGGCAGGTCACCACGTCGACCGCGCCGCCGACGGCCCGCAGGGGCTCGCCCTGGCCCGTACCCACCGCCCGGACCTGCTGGTCCTGGACCTCATGCTCCCCGGCATCGACGGCCTGGAGATCCTGCGCAGGCTGCGCGCCGACGCGGACGGCGCCGACCTGCCCGTGGTGCTGCTCACCGCCAAGGGGGACGAGACCGACCGCATCCTGGGCCTGGAACTGGGTGCGGACGACTACGTCACCAAGCCGTTCAGCCCGCGCGAACTCGTCCTGCGGGTCCAGTCGGTGCTGCGCCGCTCCCGGGCGTCCGCGCCCGCCCAGCCTCCCGCCGGGCCGCTGGTCTCCGGTGACATCGCGCTCGACCCGCAGGCCCGCCGGGCGCACCGCGGCGGGCGTGAACTGCTCCTGACGCTCAGGGAGTTCGACCTGCTGGCGTTCCTCCTGCGGCACCCGCAGACGGTGTTCTCCCGGCAGGAGCTGATGGAGCGCGTGTGGGGCTGGGACTTCGGCGACCTCTCCACGGTCACCGTCCACATCCGTCGGCTGCGCGAGAAGGTCGAGCACGACCCCGCCGCGCCGTCGCTGATCACCACCGTCTGGGGCGTCGGCTACCGCTACGACCCGGCGACGGGGGAGCAGGACGGCCCGGCGTGAAGGACCTGCTGCTGATCGCCATGTTCGCCGCGCTCGGCGCCGGCGGGGCGGGCCTGCTCGGCTGGGCGGCCGTCCGGCTGCTGCGCCGGCGCTCGCTCGCGCTGTCGCTGTTCTGCGTCGCCGCCGTCACCGTGCTGGCGGTCACCTCCGGGACCTTCGCCGTCGCCCAGGCGATGTTCCTGTCCCGGCACGACCTCGGGGTGGTGATCACGGTGCTGGTGATGGCCTCGGTGGTGTCGCTGGCGACCGCCGCACTGCTCGGACGTCAGGTCGCGGCCGGGGGAAGGGCGCTGACCGCGGCCGCCCGGACGGTGGGCAGCGACACCGGGTTCACCGCGCCCAAGCCCCCGCTCGGCCTGGAGCTGGCCCAGCTCAGCGCGGAACTCGCCGCCACCAGCGCCCGGTTGGCCGAGTCCAGGGCCCGCGCCCAGGCCCTGGACGGCTCCCGGCGGGAGTTGATCGCCTGGATCTCGCACGACCTGCGCACCCCGCTCGCGGGCCTGCGCGCCATGGCGGAGGCGCTGGAGGACGGCGTCGCCGAGCATCCCCAGCAGTACCTGCAGCGGATGCGCACCGAGGTCGAGCGGCTGACCGGGATGGTGGACGACCTGTTCGAGCTCTCCCGCATCCAGGCGGGGGCGTTGGCCCTGTCGCTGTCCCGGGTGTCCGTCTACGACCTCGTCGACGACGCGCTGGCCGGGGCCCACCCGCTGGCCCGGCAGTGTGGCGTCCGGCTGGAGGGCCGACAGGTCGCCGCCGAACCCGTCGAGGTGGACAGCGGCGAGATCACCCGGGTGCTCGGCAACCTCCTGGTCAACGCGATCCGCTCGACTCCCGAGGACGGCGTGGTGGCCGTCTCCGCCCGCCGGGAGGCGGACGAGGTGGTGCTCTCGGTCACCGACGGCTGCGGTGGCATCCCGGAGCAGGACCTGCCCCGGGTGTTCGAGACGGGCTGGCGCGGCAGCCCCGCCCGCACGCCCCGCCCGGCCGACCCGGGCGCCCCGGGGGAGCGGGGTGACGGCGGGGGCAGCGGCGCCGGACTCGGGCTGGCCATCGTCCGCGGCATCGTGGAGGCCCACGCCGGCCGTGCCCGGGTCAGCAACACCGCCGGGGGCTGCTGCTTCGAGATCGTCCTCCCCGCTGCCCGGAGCTGACCGCCCGGAACTCACCGCCCGGACCTGACGTCACACGCGTTGCGGCGCCGCCGCGAACTCCGCCATGCCCTCCGCGAAGGCCGCCCGGGCCCGCCAGCCGAGCTCCTCGCGCAACCGGGAGGAGTCCGCAGTGATGTGCCGGACGTCGCCGAGCCGGTACTCGCCGGTCACCACCGGCGCCGGGCCGCCGTACGCGGCGGCCAGCGCCTCGGCCATCTCGCCGACCGTGCGGACCTCGCCGCTGCCGGTGTTGTACGCCCGGGTGCTGCCCGGCGGTCGGCCGCCGACCGCGGCCAGCGCGGCGAGGTTGGCCGCCGCGACGTCCTGGACGTGGACGAAGTCCCGGCGCTGCCCGCCGTCCTCGAACACCCGCGGCGCCTCGCCGCGGGCCAGCGCCGAGCGGAACAGCGAGGCCACCCCGGCGTACGGGGTGTCGCGCGGCATCCCCGGCCCGTAGACGTTGTGGTAACGCAGCGTCATGACGCGGCCCCCGCAGGCGCGGGCCCAGGCGCCGGCCAGGTGCTCCTGGGCCAACTTGGTGGCCGCGTACACGTTGCGCGGGTCGGCCGGCGCGTCCTCCGCCACCAGTTCGGGGCGCAGCGCGGCGCCGCACTGCGGGCAGGGCGGCTCGAAACGCCCGGTGTCCAGCGTGTCCGGGCGGCGCGGACCGGGCGAGACGTCGCCGTGCGCCGGGCAGCGGTACCGGCCCTCCCCGTAGACCACCATCGACCCGGCGAGCACCAGGCTCCGCACGCCCGAGCGGGCCATCGCCGCGAGCAGGACCGCCGTGCCCAGGTCGTTGCAGCCCGCGTAGGCGGGCGCGTCGTCGAGGTCCAGCCCCAGGCCCACCATCGCCGCCTGGTGGCAGACCGCGTCCACCCCGGCCAGCGCCTGCTCGACCGCCACGGCGTCCCGCACGTCGCCGTGCCGGAAGTCCACGCCGGCCGGCAGTGCGGGCACGGCCCCGGAGGGGTGGACGGCGGGCAGCAGCGCGTCCAGGACCCGGACCTCGTGGCCCGCAGCCGTCAGAGACCGTACGACCGCCGAACCGATGAAACCGGCGCCGCCGGTGACCAGAATCCTCATGACCGGCGACGCTACCGCCCGGCGGCGGGCCGACCGGCCGAAGCGGTCGGCGCGTCATGCTTCGGTAAGACACGGGGAGCCGACGGGCACCGCTCCTGCGTTCTCGGTAGCTCCCGTTACTCCGTCACCCCGCCACTCCGCTACTCCGCGACGAGCACCGCGACCCCGGTCACCCGGTCGGCGGCGAGGTCCGCGAGCGCCGTGTCCGCCTGCCGCAGCGGGTAGCGGCGCACATGCACGGCCGGGCGGGTCCGGGCCGCCTCCGCCAGGTACGCCCGGCCGTCGGCCCGGGTGTTGGCGGTGACGCTGCGCAGCGTGCGCTCCTGGAACAGGTGCCGCTGGTAGTCGAGCGTCGGGATGTCGCTGAGGTGGATGCCGGCCACCGCGAGCGTGCCACCGCGATCCAGTGCCGCGAGGGCGACCGGCACCAGTTCGCCGGCCGGGGCGAACAGGATGGCGGCGTCCAGCGGCTCCGGGGCGGGGTCGTAGGAATCGCCCGCGAAACCGGCACCGAGCTCCAGGGCCAGCCGTCGGGCCTGCGCACCCCGGGTGAACACGGCCACCCGCGCACCCCGGGCCAGGGCGATCTGGGCGGTCAGGTGCGCGGACGCACCGAAGCCGTAGATGCCCAGGAGCCCGCCCTGCGGGAGGTCGGCCCGCTCCAGGGCCCGGTAGCCGATGATCCCGGCGCACAGCAGCGGGGCGAGCTCCTCGGCGGGCGGGCCCTCGGGCAGCCGGTAGGCGAACCGGGCGTCGGCGAGCACGTGCTCGGCGTAGCCGCCGTGCCGGTCCCAGCCGGTGTAGCGGGAGTCCGGGCAGAGGTTCTCCCGCCCGGCCCGGCAGTACGCGCAGCCGCCGCAGGTGTGGGCCAGCCAGGCCACCCCGGCCCGGTCCCCGACCGCGAACCCCTCGACCCCGGAGCCGGCCGCCCGGACGAGGCCGACCACCTCGTGCCCGGGCGTGCACCTCGGCGTCCTGGGGGCGAGGTCCCCCTCCGCCAGGTGCAGGTCCGTGCGGCACACCCCGCAGGCCTCCACCTCCACCAGGATCTCCCCGGGCCCCGGCCCGGCCAGCGGCCGGCGCTCCCAGAGCAACGGCCCCGGGCCCGCCGTACCGACCGCGCCGGGGCGGGTGACCACCCATGCCCCGGTCTCGTCCGGCGCCTGTCGCGTCGTGTCCATCGCCGGCTCCCGCCTGTCCACCGGTTCGCTACTTCCAGCCTGCGCCGGTGCCGTCGTCGGCGCTGGCTCCCGGGCGTGCTCCGCCGTCGCCGTACGCCCCGGGGTGCGGCACCTTGCTCGACCGGTGCCCTGCCCCGTACCGGGCACCGGGCCACGGTGCCGCCCGGATGGTCCGGCGGGTCAGCTCCAGTACCCCGTGTGCACCGCGGCGGCCTCCTCGAACAGGTGCGGTCCGGAGACCTCCACGGAGCTGCCGCCGGCCGCGAAGACCTGGCGGCACGGCAGGTGGAGCACCGGCTCCTCCGGGTCCGCGCCCGCGATCGCGTTCAGGTCGGTCGCGGCGAGCGCGTAGACCACCCGGCGGATGCCGCTCCAGAAGATCGCGCCGGCGCACATCGCGCAGGGCTCGGTGCTGGAGTACAGGGTGGCCTTGGCGAGTTGCGCCGGGGCCAGGGCGCGGGAGGCCTGCCGGACCAGGTTGGTCTCCGCGTGGGCGGTGACGTCGTGGTCCGTCAGCACGGTGTTCTCGGCCGTGAGCAGGACGCTCCCGTCGGGGTCGGTCAGCAGCGCGCCGAAGGGGTGGTTGCCGTGCGCCCGGGCGGAGGCCGCGAGATCGATGGCCGCGAGCAGGTGGGCGCGGGTGTGATCGGCCATGACGTACTCCTCAGGGGTGGGCCGAAACAGGGAGGTCAAACGTATGACGTCCAGGGTGGGCCGAACAGCCGTGGGTAGCGGACGGGATCTCGCCTCCCTCCGGATCAGCCGTACGGCACGACGGCGACCGGGCAGCGCACATGGTGGATCGCCGCGTGCGCCACCGGGCCGAGGTGATGGTGGCGCAGCGGTGCGTGCCGGGTGCGGCGGCCGACCACGAGCAGCCGAGCCGTCGCCGCCGCGTCCACCAGCGCGACCGCGGGCTTGCCCCGCACCAGCTCGTCCGTCACCTCCACCTCGGGGTGACGGGCCCGCCAGGGCGCCAGGGCCTCGGCGAGCCCGGTCCGCTCGACGGCGGAGACCTCGTGCTCCAGCCCGCCGATGGCGCCGTAGGACATGTACTCGCTGCCGGCCGGCGGGGACCAGACGTGGACCACGCGCAGCGGCGCCGAGCGGATCGCGGCGGCCTCGAAGGCGAAGGCCAGCACCTCCTGCGCGGGGTGCGCCAGATCGAGGCCCACCGTCACGGCACCGGTCGGCTCGCTCCCCTGGGCCCGGACCAGCACCACCGGGCAGGCGGACCGGCGCAGCACCTCCTGGCTCACCGAACCGGTCAGGAAACCGCGCACGGTGCCCAGCCCCCGCGAGCCGAGCACCAGAAGGGCGGCGGTCCGCGAAGCGGTCTCCAGGACCTCCACCGGGTCGGCGGCCACGGGCGAGGAGGTGATCGGCACCCCGGGGGCCAGGGCATGCAGTCCGGCCTCGCGGTCGGCCAGGTGTGCCAGGGCGCGGTGGTAGGTCTGGTCGCTGCCGACCACGTCCCGCTTCGGCCAGGGCCAGGCCTGGACGACCTCGAGACCGAGCTCGCGGCGCTGCGCCTCGCGCACCGCCCACTCGGTGGCGGCGAGGCTCTCGGGCGAGCCGTCGAAGCCGACGACAACGGATCCGGTCACGGTGTACTCCTCGGTTCCGCGGCACCTCGACGGCCGTACCCGGCCGCCGGGGCCACCTCGGGTTGCGGCCTCAGTATCGGCGCTGGCCGCGACCGGCGCCTGTCGGGGCCGGTCGGGGGCGGTCAGAGCCGTACGAGGCCGCTCGGGGCCGCTCACTCCCGCGGAGCGGCGCCGTAGGACGACCGCACCAGGCCGGTCTCGTACGCGGCGATCACCAGCTGGGCGCGGTCGCGGGCGCCGAGCTTCATCAGCAGGCGGCCGACGTGGGTCTTGGCGGTGGAGAGGCTGACGTGGAGGTGGGCGGCGATCTCGTGGTTGGACAGCCCGAGGCCGACCAGCGTCAGCACCTCCCGCTCCCGCCCGGTCGTCTCGGCCAGCTCGGCGGCCGGCTGCCGTCCGGCCTCCGGGCGGCGGGTGAACTCCTCGATGAGCCGTCGGGTGACCCCGGGCGCGAGCAGCGAGTCACCCGCGGCGACGACCCGGATCGCCTCCAGCAGGTCGGCCGGCCTGGTGTCCTTGAGCAGGAATCCGCTCGCGCCCGCGTGCAGCGCGGAGAAGACGTACTCGTCGAGGTCGAAGGTGGTGAGCATCAGCACCTTCGCGGCCGAGGTCGCCCGGTCCGCGGTGATCCGCCGGGTCGCCTCGATGCCGTCCAGGACCGGCATCCGGATGTCCATCAGGATCACGTCGGGCCGCTCCCGCCCGGCGAGTTCGACGGCCTCGGCGCCGGTGGCAGCCTCCCCGACCGCCTCCAGGTCGGGCGCGGTGTCCACCAGGACCCGGAAACTGCCGCGGACCAGGGCCTGGTCGTCCGCCACCAGTACGCGGATCACGCGGCGACACCGGCCGTCAACGGGAACCGGGCGGCCACCCGGAAGCCCCGCCCGGGCAGCGGGCCGGCAGTGAACTCTCCGCCGTACACGGCCACCCGCTCGCGCATCCCGACCAGGCCGTGCCCGCTGCCCGGGTCCGCGGCGCCCCGCCCGTCGTCCACCACCTCGACGGCGAGTCCGTCCGGCACGTAGTCGACGCTCACCCGGCAGTGGCCGGTGGCGGCGTGCTTGATCACATTGGTGAGCGCCTCCTGCACGATCCGGTAGGCCGCCAGGTCCAGGCCCGCGGAGAGCCCCGGCCGGTCCCCGGTGATGCGCAGCTCCACCCGGACCCCGGCCTCGGCGGCCCGCTCCACCAGGGCTTCGAGGTCGGCCAACCCGGGCGCGGGCGAGGAGGATTCGGAGCGCTCGTCCTCCCGCCGCAGGACGCCGAGCAGCGCCCGCATCTCGCGCAGCGCCGTGCGACTGGTCTCCTCGATCGAGGACAGCACCCGCCGCGCCTCCTCCGGCCGCTCGGCGGCGACATGGTTCGCCACCCCCGCCTGGACGGCGATCACGCTCATCGAATGCGCCACCACATCGTGCAACTCCCGTGCGATCCGCAGCCGTTCCTCGACCAGCGCGCGTTTCGTCTCGGCGACCCGGGCCTGCGCCCGCTCCTCGGCCCGCGCTCGCAGTCCAGCCGTGTACAGCCGCTGCTGCTGTACCGCGTAGCCGATCGTCCAGGCCACCGTGACGAGCAACGCACCCTCCACGAGCAGCGCGGCGCTGTGCTGGGCGGGCGGGCCGTACGGCAGGTGGAGGAACCCGGTGAGCCCGGCGGCCGGCACCATCACCAGCAAGGTGGCCGTGAGCACCTGGAGCGACGCGCGTCGCGGGAATCGCTGCGGAACGGTGTACATCACGAAGGCGACCGCCACCAGCGGTACCGGCCCGCCGCGCGCGAACGTGGCGGCGGCTCCGACGATCACGACCGGTGCGAGCAGGGCGCGCGGCCGGCGCCGCCGGAATGCCACGGCGAGCACGGCGAGCGCGGCGGTGACGCCGTCGGCCGCCGTCGGCCCGCCGACGTGGGCCGTGCCCTGCCAGGCCAGGGTGCACAAGACCATCGCCAGCACCGCGGCCGCGCAGTCGAGCACGACCCGGTGCCCGGGGCTCAGGCGTTTGAGCGGGGGTGGCTGAAACGACTCCATGATCGCAATGTAGCCGCCGGACGTGAGGTCCCGCGTCAGTCTGCGGACTGACGCGACGAGGTGTACCCGGAGCCGGCCGGCGCGACCGAAGTCCGGCCCCAGGACCGACGATCCCGGACCGCCTCCCCCGCACTGTGGAGCCGTCACCGACCGCCGCACAGCGAGGGAGAACTATGACCGCCGCCATCCAGGCCCAAGCCCTGGGCAAGCGCTACCGGGGCCGTTGGGCCCTGTCCGACTGCACCCTCTCGATCCCGGCCGGCCGGGTGGTGGGCCTGGTCGGCCCGAACGGCGCCGGCAAGTCGACCCTGCTCGGCCTGGTGTCCGGCCAGTCGACCCCGACCACCGGAACCATCCGGGTCCTCGGGCGGCGCCCGGGCGCGGACCGGGAGCAGTTGGCGAGGGTCGGGTTCGTCGCCCAGGACACCCCGGTGTACGCCGATCTGACGGTCGCCGAGCACCTGCGCTTCGGCGCCCGGATGAACCCCGGCTGGGACGCGGCGGCCGCGCGGCGCCGCATCGACCGGCTCGGGCTCGACCCCCGCCGGAAGGCCGGCCGGCTCTCCGGCGGGCAGCGCGCCCAGCTGGCGCTCGCCCTCGCCGAGGCCAAGCAGCCCGAACTCCTGCTGCTGGACGAGCCGGTGGCCGCCCTGGACCCGCTGGCCCGGCACACCTTCCTCCGCGACCTCGTGGCGTTCGCGGGGGAGCGGGCGGGCCGGACCGTCGTGCTGTCCTCGCATGTGATCACCGACCTGGAACGGGTCTGCGACCACCTGGTCCTGCTCTCCGCCTCCCGGGTCCAACTGGCCGGACCGTGCGAGGAACTGCTCGCCCGGCACCGCCGGATCACCGGGCGCCGGGCCGGGCTTCCCGAGGGGGCGACGGTCGTCCACGAGGAGCGCACCGACGCACGGAGCACCCTCGTCGTCCGCACCACCGAACCGCTGCCCGCCGGGTACCCCGGCGCCGAACCGCTGGGCCTGGAGGAGCTGGTGCTCGCCTACCTGGCCGAGGGCGCGCGGCAGGCGGGGGAGGGTCTCCGATGCTGTGGCTGACCTGGCGCCAGTTCCGCACCCAGGCGATCACCGGTGCGATCACCGCCGGGATCGGCGCGCTCTGCCTCCTCGTCCTCGGGCTCCGCATCCGTGGCGACTACGCCGACACCCTGTCCGGCTGCCTCCCCGCCCGCTGCGCGCCCGGCCTGGTCGCCGGGTTCGAGGGCCGCTACGACACCGTCCTCACCATCGCCGACCTACTCCTGGCGGCCGTTCCCGGACTGCTCGGAGTGTTCTGGGGAGCTCCGCTGATCAGCGCCGAACTCGCCGCCGGGACACAGCGGTTGGCCTGGCACCAGAGCGTGGCCCGGACTCGCTGGCTGGCCGTCAAACTGGCGTTCACCGGGCTGTCCGCGGTCGCCGTCGCGGGCCTGCTCGGCCTGCTGCTGACCTGGAGCGCGAGCCCGTACGACGCGGTCAAGGGCGATCGCTTCGCACCGCTGGTCTTCGGCGCCCGAGGCCTCGTACCGTTCGCGTACGCCGCCTTCGCGGTGGCGCTCGGAGCCGTCACCGGCCTGCTGCTGCGTCGGCCGGTGGCCGCCATGGGCCTGACCCTCGCGGTCTTCACGGGACTGCAGTTCGCCGTACCGACGGCCCTGCGGCCGCACTACCTGCCGCCGCGCACCGCCGACATCCGGCTCGACGCGACCACGCTGAACCACGCCGACGGCATCATCCTGAACGGCTCCACGCTGACGATCGGCACGGTCTCGCTACCGGACGCGTGGGTGGTGTCCGCCGGCCACGCGGTCGACGCCTCGGGCGCTCCGCCCGACCCCGGTCGACTCAACGCCTGCATGGCGCCGGGTCAGTTCGGTCGGTCCATCGACTGCCTGGCGAAGCTGGACCTCCATGTCACCGCCACCTACCACCCGGAGACACGGTACTGGCCGTTCCAGCTGATCGAGGCCGCGCTCTACGCCCTCGCGGCGGCCCTGCTGGTGGGGCTCGGCTTCCGCCGGATCGGCCGCCGCACCACCTGACCGACCGGCCCCGGGCCGCTCCGAGTGGCGGCTCACGGCCGCCCCCAGGCCTCCACCGTCGCCGCCGCCCAGGCCCGGACCCGCTCCGGGAAGCCCTCGGCCGGGAAGGTCCCGTCGACCGCGACCTCCGCGATCGTGACGGCGTACCCGCCCCGCGGCGCCTCCACCGGGGCCTCCCGCACCACCTCCGGTGCCCGCTCCTTCACCCGGTGCGAATTGGCCGCCCGCGCCCGCCCGACCAGCCGGTCCACCTCGGCCAGGCCCCCGTCGAGGTGGGCCCGCAGGAACTCCCGAGCCCGCGCCCCGTCGTCGGCCGGCAGCCGACTCGGATGCTGCAGCAGGAAGCACGACACCGACACCCCGTGCAACGGCCCCCACGGCTCCTCCCGCGCGTGGTCCAACGCCAACAGCGCGTGGAACAGCCCCTCGCAGTCCCGCGCACCACACTCCCGGCAGGGCCCCGGGCCCCTGTCACGATCGCCCGCGCCGTCCGTCACCGCTGCACGTCCTTCTGCAGGTACATCGCCGACACCCCGTAGCCGCTGCGGCGGTACAGCGCGATGGCCGCCTCGTTGTCGCCGAGGACGTTCAGGGCCAGCGAGGTCAGGCCCTCGGCGGCGACCAGTCGTTCGGCGGCGGCGAGGACGGCGGAGCCGTAGCCATGGCGGCGGAACGCGGCGAAGACGTGGAGGTCGTAGAGCCAGGCGGAGGTGGCGGTGCCGAAGGCCTCGCGGGGGTCGGGGCCGATCCAGGCGGTGCCGACGACCTCGCCGGACTCGTTCACGGCCGACAGGAGGTGGTGGTCGGCGGTGTCGAGGCCGTCCGGGAGGTACTGGGCGGTGCCGCGGCGGACGCGTTCCCGGGCCGGCTCCTCAGGCATGCGCTTCGCGAGTTCGAGGACCACCGCGGCCTCGCGGTGCCTGGTCGCCGCCTCGTACTCCGACGGCGTCATCCGTCGCAGGGTCACCTTCTGAACGTCCATGCCCCCATCGTCGACCGGCCGCGGGCGGCGGCGGAACCGGATTTCGCGCCAGAGCGGCCGGGGTGGGGTGGCGGAGTGGTACCGCGGTACTACGCCCCGGCCGATGTTCAGCCCGCGGTGCCACGGATCGGGCGCCGGCCGCACCTAGCGTGGAAGCGTGGGCGGCCGGGACGGACCGGCCCCTGAGCGTAAGGGTGAGCGATGATCGAGGCGCACCAGCTGACGAAGCGGTACGGGGAGAAGACCGCCGTGGACGGGCTGGACTTCACGGTCCGGCCGGGGACGGTGACCGGGTTTCTCGGGCCCAACGGGGCCGGGAAGTCCACCACGATGCGGATGATCGTCGGACTGGACGCGCCCACCAGCGGGTCGGTACGGGTCAACGGCCGTCGCTACGCCGAGCACGCCGCGCCGCTGCAGGAGGTCGGCGCGCTGCTGGAGGCCAGGTCGATCCACCCCGGCCGCTCCGCGTTCAACCACCTGATGGCCCAGGCCCACACCCACGGCATCCCGCGCCGCCGGGTCGACGAGGTCATCGAGCTGACCGGCCTGCAGTCGGTGGCCCGCAAGCGGGCCGGGGCGTTCTCGCTCGGCATGGGCCAGCGGCTCGGCATCGCGGCCGCCCTGCTGGGCGACCCGGCCACGGTGATGCTGGACGAGCCGGTCAACGGCCTCGACCCCGAGGGCGTCCTGTGGATCCGAAACCTGCTCACCTCCCTCGCCGCCGAGGGCCGGACCGTCTTCGTCTCCTCGCACCTGATGAGCGAGGTCTCGCTGGTCGCCGACCACCTGATCATCGTCGGACGCGGCCGGCTGCTGGCCGACACCACCGTGCAGGACCTGATCCGCGAGGCCGGCGGCGACGCCGTCAAGGTGGCCAGCGCCGACTCGGCCCGGCTGCGCTCGGCGCTCGCCGGGCCCGGCGTGGAGATCACCGGCCGGTCCGGCTCCGAGGAACTGCTGGTCACCGGCCGTACGGCCCGCGAGATCGGGCTCACCGCCGCCGAGCACGGCATCGCCGTCTTCGAGCTCACCCCCCGGACGGTCTCCCTGGAGGAGGCGTTCATGGACCTGACCAGGGACGCCGTGGAGTACCACGGCACCACCACCGCCCGCATCGAGACCGAGACCCCGAGGAGCGCGGCATGAGCACTGTCGTGACGTCCGAGCCGACCGCGCCCGCCGACCCGCGCCCCGCCCGCCCGGCCTATAAGGTGACGGCGCTGCGTGTGCTGCGCTCCGAGTGGGCCAAGCTGTGGTCGCTCCGTTCGACCTGGATCACGCTCGGCCTGGCGCTGCTCTTCCTGGTCGCCTTCGGCCTGATCGCCGCGTTCCAGTTCAAGTCGCGGATCACCTCGGGCCGCCCGATGGACCGGGACTTCGCCAGCGCGAGCGCGCTGAGCCTGTCCCTGTTCGGCACCAACTTCGCCCAGCTGGCGCTGGGCGTGCTCGGTGTGCTGGTCGCGGCCGGCGAGTACTCGACCGGCATGATCCGCTCCACCCTGGCCGCCGTGCCGCGCCGCCTGCCGGTGCTGTGGTCCAAGGCCGCGGTGTACGGCGTGATCGCGCTGGTCCTCGGCACGGTCGGGGTGTTCGCCACGTTCGTGGCCGACAGCGGCATCCTGTCCAGCACCCGGGCGGCGATGACCCTCTCCGACGCCGGGGTGGTCCGCGGCCTGCTGGGCGCCGGGCTCTACCTCGGACTGGTCGGCGTGATCGGGGTCGCCCTCGGTGCGCTGCTGCGGTCGGTGGCGGGCGGCATCTCGGTGCTGGTCGCCTCGCTGATGCTGATCCCCGGGCTGGTCTCGCTGCTGCCCAGCTCCTGGCAGGACCACATCAGCCCCTACCTGCCCAGCCACGCGGGCGAGGCGATGTTCGCCCTCCACCACGACACGACCACCCTCTCGCCGACGGCCGGCCTGCTGGTCTTCCTCGGCTGGACGGTGCTCGCCCTGGCCGGCGCGGCCGTCCGGCTGGTCCGCACGGACGCCTGAGGCCGCACGGACGCCTGAGGCCGCACGGACGCCCGAGCGCGCACGGCGCCTGAGGCCGTCCGCGGGCCGAGACCTGAGACACTCCCGGTGCGGCGTCGGAACCGACCGGCGCCGCACCACCCGTACCACCACCAGGGAGACGCCACCGGTGCGCGAGGACCACGCCCCCTCCACCGGCCCGCTCGTGGCCGCCGACACGCTGTCCGGCCACCCGCTGTTCGCCAGGCTGGCCCGGATCGGCCAGCGGGTGCGGGAGGCGGACCGCGCCCACCCCTGGGTGCTGGACACCGCCGTGGTCGCGGTGGTCTTCCTGATGTTCTGCCTCCCCGATCTCTTCCCCGGCCACGGCGAGTCCCCGCACGAGCACCGGGTCGTCCTGCTCCGCCCGCCGCTGCCGGCCATGCTGGCCCTCCAGGCGGGCCTGGTCCTGCCACTGCTGTGGCGCCGCCGACGCCCCACCGAGGCCTTCGCCGCGATCATGGCGGTGTTCGTGCTGCAGTGGTCGTTCGGCGTCGCCCTGCGCGCCGACGCCGCCCTGCTGGTCGCCCTCTACAGCCTGGCCCTGCACGGACGGCTGCGGCACCTGGCCTGGTCCTGCGTGGTGATGGCCGGCGCGATGGCTCTGGTCGCCGTCGAGGTCTCCGGCGGTGGGCTGCCCATCGGTGACGCGCTGTTCTTCCTGATCAGCGCCGAGACCGCGGCCGTCGCCCTCGGCATCGCGGTGCGCATCCGCCGCGCCCAGCTCGCCGGGCTGCGCGAGCGCGCCGCCCGGCTGGAGATCGAGCGCGACCAGCGCAGCCGCCTCGCCGCGGCCACCGAACGCACCCGGGTGGCCCGGGAGATGCACGACATCATCGGCCACAACCTCTCCGTCATCGTCACCCTCGCCGACGGCGGCGCCTACGCCGCCCAGGCCTCCCCCGAGCGCGGCCGGGAGGCGCTGCAGCTGATCGGCGAGACCAGCCGCCAGGCGCTCGGCGAACTGCGCCGGATGCTCGGCGTGCTGCGCGACCAGGGCGACCAGACCGCCGAGTTCAACCCCCAGCCCGGCATCGCCGACCTCGACGGGCTGTGCGCCCGCATCCGCGCCGCCGGCCCCCAGGTGCGGTACACCGTCGGCGGTGACCTGGACCAGCTCGACCGCGGCGTCCAGCTGATGGCCTACCGCATCGTCCAGGAGGCCCTCACCAACACCCTCAAACACGCCGGCCCCGAGACCCGGGCGCACGTGACCGTGACCGCCGACGCCACCCGGCTGCGGGTGCGCGTTCAGGACAGCGGCCCGCCCGGCGGCGGCCCCCGGCCGGTCAGACCGGCCGGCGAGGGACACGGCCTGGCCGGGATGCGCGAGCGCGCGGCCCTGTACGGCGGCACCGTCACGGCGGGCCCCGGCCCTGGGGCAGGATGGACCGTGGAGGCCGTACTCGACCTCACCCCCGACCGGACAGGCGGCCCGACGTGACAACCGTCCTCATCGTGGACGACCAGCCGTTGCAGCGCTACGGCTTCCGGATGCTGCTGGAGAGCCAGCCCGACACCGAGGTGGTCGGCGAAGCCTCCCACGGCGCCGAGGCCGTCCGGCTGACCGCCGACCTGCGACCCGACGTCGTGCTGATGGACATCCGGATGCCCGGCATGGACGGCATCGAGGCCACCCGTCAGATCGTCGCCACCGGCGGACGCTCACGCATCCTCGTGCTGACCACCTTCGACCTCGACGAGTACGCCCACGCCGCGCTGCGCGCCGGGGCCAGCGGCTTCCTGCTCAAGGACGCGCGTCCGGAGGAACTGCTCGCCGGGATCCGCGCGGTCGCCGAGGGCGACGCCGTGGTGGCCCCCGCCATCACCCGCCGCCTGCTCGACGCCTACGCCCACCACCTGCCGGTCCGCCCGCCCGGCTCGGCGCCGGTCGAGGACCCCCGGCTGGACGCGCTGACCGAGCGCGAGCGGGAGATCCTGGTGGCCATCGCCCACGGCTGGACCAACAGCGAGATCGCCCAGCGCCTGGTGCTCGCCGAATCCACCGTCAAGACGCATGTCAGCCGGGTGCTGGCGAAGATCGGCGCCCGGGACCGGGTCCAGGCGGTGATCTTCGCCTACGACCGAGGGCTGACCCGGCCCAATCCGCCGATCGCGAACTGATGCTCGGCGTCCCGTGCGGCGCCCGGGCCGGGTGCGGGACGGAGGCCGGCAGGCCGGCAGGGCGGCAGCACGCGCATCGCCGAGTGGTCGAAGAGCCTCCCGCGGACGAAGTCCAGGCTCGCCGTGCCGGGGTGGGAGGCCAGCACGGTCCAGCCGCTGCCGGCCGGCGGCAGGAGGTCGGTGACCGGGCCACGATCGCCTGGGCCCGGTCACGCGGACCGAGCGTGAAAGCGAGGGCGGCCCCGGTGATCCGGGTGCTCACAGATTCCTCTCCAGCGCCGTCAGGTAGGTGCGCATGAAGTGGTCGCGCACGCCCTCGCCGGTGGGCTCGAAGGCGGCGGAGGTCAGGCCCTTGGCTCGGTTGGCGACGCCCGCGAGGAGGCTGCTGGCGCCCTGGTGGACGGTGCCGGCGGAGTCGATGAAACGCAGGGCGTCGACGTGGGTGAAGGCCGGCTCGGGCGGGAGCTGGGGGACGATGTCGTTGTTGTTGACGAAGCGGTGACTGCGGTCCTTGAGGGCCTTGTTGTACGCCGCGGTGAGCATGCGGTCGCAGGTGCGGGGCTGGCCGAAGGTGCACACGCCGTCGGCGGTCAGCCGCGGGTCCTCCAGGTGGAGGCGGGCGGCGGCGAGCATCGCCAGGGCGCCGCCGAGGCTGTGGCCGGTGAGCCAGACGGTCTGGCCGTCGGTGCGCAGTTCGGTGAGGGCCTTGCGGACGTCCGGGAAGACCGATTCGAGGGCCTCGGCGAAGCCGTAGTGGACGTAGCCCGTCCCGGCGGGCCCGGGCGAGGGCGGGGTGGTGGAGTCGGTCAGCCAGTCGCGGATCTCCTTGGGTTCGGTGCCGCGGAAGGCGATGACGATCATCCGGTCGCTCGCCATCGTGTACGCCTGGGTGTCCTGGAGCGGGAACGGCGGGGTGAACCGGGTCTCGTGGTGGCGCACCGTGTCGAAGCCCCAGTCCCGGGCCTGCCGGTCGATGGTGGCGCCGTCCCGGTAGGCGAGGTCGGCGGCTCTGGCCAGGCAGTAGGCGTGGGCGAGGCTGTATCCGGTCGCGTTCTGGTCGAAGGTGGTGGGTGCGGCCACGGCGGGGACTTCCTCTCGGTGGGGGACGGTGCCCCTCGTTCGTAGCGGAACCGCCCGCCGTCGCCGGGGCGGCAGCGCCCGGGAGTCACTCGAACAGAGCCGCGGAGGTCGTGCGGGACGCGGGGGCCGAGCCGATGCCCCGGCCTCCGGGACCACGGACCGGGGCCGAACCTCGCGCGGTGCTTGGGAGGGAACGGGTTCGTTCACTAACATTGGCGGTAGGCCTGGTGAACAGGAACCCCCCGGAAGGTGCGCAGCCATGTCCGCTGAAACCGACACCGCGCGCACAGCGGCGACCGCCGCCCCGCTCCGGCGGCGCGGCGAGGCGCTGGAGAACGCCATCTACGAGGCGGCCCTCCAGCAGCTCACCACCGACGGCTATGCGCGACTCACCATGGAGGGCGTCGCCGCCGCCGCGCAGACCGGCAAAGCCGCGCTCTACCGCCGCTGGTCCTCCAAGGAGGAACTGGTGATGGACGCGCTGCGGGCCAACCTGCCGCAGGCTCGGCCCGCCCCCGACACCGGCGGCCTGCGCGGGGACCTGCTGGAGGTGGTGACCGGGCTGCGCACCGCGATGTTCAGCGAGCTGGGCGCCGCGGTCCGGGCGATCATGAGCGAGCTCGACCACCGGCGTGCGCACGCCTTCCTGAAGCTCGTGCTGGAGCGGGTGGTCGCGCCCACCACCGCGCTGATCGCCGAGGTGCTGGACCGGGGCGCCGCCCGGGGCGAGGTCCGCCCGGGGGCGGTCACCCCGCTGGTCACCGACGTCGTCCCGGCGCTGATGCTGTACCGGATCAAGATGTGCGGCGGCGACACCGTGAACCTCGACCCGGCGGCCATCGTGGACGAGGTGCTGCTGCCGATCGTCCGGCCGTGACCGTGAGACCCGGTCACGCCCCGCTGCGGCGGAGCATCTCCTCGCGCTCGACCACCTTGACCCGCTCCCGCTCCTCGGCCTCGCCGAGCGCGCGCTCATGGGCGTCCAGCAGCTGCCAGCCCTCCCAGGTGGTGTAGCGGACGCCCCGCTCGCGCAGGTACTCCTCGACCGCCGTCGGATCCGGCTCGACGGCGCCGGGAAGCCTGCCGGAAGCGTGGTCGGCCAGCAGGCAGGCGACGGTCTGGTTGGCGTCGCCCTTGGTGTGGCCGATCAGGCCGACCGGGCCGCGCTTGATCCAGCCGGTGACGTAGGTGGCGGTGAGATGCGAGCCGTCGCCCTCCAGGACGCGCCCGGCCTCGTGCGGGACGGTCCCGGAGGCCGGGTCGAAGGGCAGCTTGGGCAGTTCGTCCGAGTAGTAGCCGACGGCCCGGTAGACCGCCTGGACGTCCCAGTCGGTGAAGCCCCCGGTGCCGCGCACGTTGCCGGTGCCGTCCAGCTCGGTGCGCTCGGTGCGCAGGCCGACCACCCGGCCGTCCGCGCCGAGGACCTCCACCGGGGACTCGAAGAAGTGCAGGTGGACCCGGTGCGGGCGGTCGCCGACATCGCGGATCGCCCAGTTCTCCAGGGTCGAGGCGACCAGGTCGACGTGCTTGACCGAGCGGCGCTCGGCGATCGAGCCGTCGTCGTACTCGATGTCCTCGGGGGCGACGATCACCTCGATGTTCGGCGAGTGGTCCAGCTCGCGCAGCTCCATCGGGCTGAACTTGGCCTGCGCCGGGCCCCGGCGGCCGAAGACGTGCACCTCGACGGCCCGGTTGCGCTTCAGACCCTCGTGCACGTTCGGCGGGATCTCGGTGGGCAGCAGCTCGTCGGCGGTCTTGGCGAGGATCCGGGCGACGTCCAGGGCGACGTTGCCGACGCCGAGGACGGCGATCTTCTCGGCCTCCAGCGGCCAGGTGCGGGGCACGTCCGGGTGGCCGTCGTACCAGGAGACGAAGTCGGCCGCGCCGTAGGAGCCGTCCAGCTCGATGCCGGGGATGCCGAGCGCCCGGTCGGCCGTCGCGCCGGTGGCGAAGACCACGGCGTCGTAGTAGCGGTGCAGGTCGTCCAGGGCGAGGTCGGAGGGGTAGTCCACGTTGCCGAACAGCCGGACCTGGGGCTTGTCGAGCACCTGGTGCAGGGCGGTGACGATGCCCTTGATGCGCGGGTGGTCGGGCGCCACGCCGTAGCGGATCAGGCCGAACGGGGCGGGCATCCGCTCGAACAGGTCGATCGAGACCCCGGGCGTCTGGGCGGCGTCGGACTTCAACAGGGCGTCCGCGGCGTAGATGCCGGCGGGGCCGGCTCCGACGATCGCGACTCTGATCGGGCGGGTCATGCGGGGGTTCCTCCGGTCGGGCGCAGCGGGAGGCCAGTGGTCTGGACCCTTGCAGCCAACCCGCTGGTCGCGCGGAGGTGTAGTCGGTGCTGATCTATGACGCCATAGAGTGAACCTATGGCCGGCCCGGGAATAATCCGGGGCCGGCCGGGTCGCTGTCAGCTGCCGTCGGCGGGCGCCTGCGGCGGGACGGTCGGGGTCTGCGGCGGGACGGTCGGCGCCGGAGCCGCAGCGGCCGCACCGTCGGCGAGGCGTGCCGTGGAGGCCTCGAAGAAGCGCAGCAGCTCCACCGGGAACGGCAGCACCAGCGTCGAGTTCTTCTCGGCCGCCACCTCGACCACCGTCTGCAGCATGCGCAGCTGCATCGCCGCCGGGGCCTCGGCCATCATCCCCGCCGCCTCGGCGAGCTTGGCGGCCGCCTGGAACTCGCCGTCGGCGGTGATGATCCGGGCCCGGCGCTCGCGGTCGGCCTCGGCCTGACGGGCCATCGAGCGCTTCATCGAGTCGGGCAGGCTGACGTCCTTGATCTCCACCCGGTCGATGTGGACGCCCCAGCCCGCCGCCGGGCTCTCCAACATGACCTCCAGCGCCTGGTGCAGGTGCTCCCGGCCGGACAGCAGGTCGTCCAGCTCGCTCTTGCCGATGATCGAACGCAGCGAGGTCTGGGCGACCTGCAGCATGGCGAAGCTGTAGTTCTGCACGTCCACGGTGGCCCTGATCGGCTCGACCACGCGGAAGTACAGCACCGCGTCGACGCTCACCGAGACGTTGTCCTTGGTGATGCCCTCCTGGGCGGGCACCGGCATGGTGACGACCTGGACGTTCACCTTGCGCATCCGGTCGAGCATCGGCACCAGCAGGGTCAGACCCGGCTCGCGGACCGACCCGCGCACCCGGCCCAGCCGGAACACCACGCCGCGCTCGTACTGCTGCACCACCCGCACGCCGGTCATCAGCCAGAGCAGGACGACCACGACGACGACCACGAGTACTGCCACGCTGTTCTACCTTCTCCCCGTCGCGGCGCAGCCGGGCCGGGTCCGGGGTGGCCCTGTCGCCGGATGCTCGCCGCGCGCAGCACAGTATGCGCCCGGCCGGCCCGCACGGTAAGGCGTGTGCGGCGGGATCTTGACGCATCGTTGCCGGCGGCCGCTGCGCACCGGCGATCCGCCGCGGCGCCGGGTACCGTCACCGGGTGACCACGACGACGAACTCCCAGTCCCGGCACTCCGGTTCCACCCGCCCGCCGTTGGTGACCAGGGCCCTGTCGGTGCGCTTCGTCTCCCTGCTCGGCGGCTCCATCGGCTTCAACCTGCTGCTGTCCACCGTCCCGCTGTACGCCCGGGAGACCGGCGGCGGCGAACACGCGGCGGGCCTGGCCACCGGCGCGCTGATGCTCACCACCGTGATCGGCGAGCTCGTCACCCCCACGCTGACCACCCGCTACGGCTACCGGCCGGTGCTGGCCGTCGGGTTGGTGCTGCTGGGCGCGCCCGCGCTGGTGCTCGTGCCGATCGCCGGCATGCCGACCAGCGGCATGCCGGCGGTGGTCACGGTCTGCCTGCTGCGCGGGTTCGGCTTCGCGATCACCCTGGTCGCGGGCGGGGCGCTGACCGCCTCGCTGATCCCCGACGAACGGCGCGGCGAGGGCCTCGCCCTGGTCGGCCTGGTCTCCGGCGTGCCCGCCGTGCTCGGGCTGCCGCTCGGCGTCTGGCTGGCCCGACACCTCGGCTACGGCTGGGTGTTCGCGATCGGCGCGGCGGCCCCGCTGGTCGCGGTCGCCTCCGTCCCCGGGCTGCCCGAGCGCGACCGGTCGGGCGGCCCGGCCGTCGGCATCCGGCAGGGGCTGCGCGACGGCGGACTGCTGCGCCCGGCCGTGGTGTTCGCCTCGACGGCGCTGGCGGCCGGCATCATCGTGACCTTCCTGCCGCTCGCCGTGCCGTCCGCGGGTGCCGTCGCGGTGGCGCTGTTCGTCCAGCCGGGCGCTGCGACGCTCGGCCGCTGGCTGGCCGGTCGGTACGGCGACCGACGCGGCGCGGCCAGGCTGGTGCTGCCCGCGCTGCTGGCCTCGGCGGGCGGGGTGGTGCTGCTGACCTGGACGGGCAGCGCGGTGGCCGTGGTGGCGGGGGCCGTGGTGTTCGGGCTCGGGTTCGGCGCCGCGCAGAACGCCACGCTGGCGCTCATGTACGCGCGGGTGCCGCCCGCCGGGTTCGGGACCGTCACCGCGCTGTGGAACGTCGCCTACGACGGGGCGATGGGCGTCGGCGCGGTGGCCTTCGGCGCGGTCGCGGGCGGGACGGGCTACCCGTGGGCGTTCGCGCTCACGGCGGCGGTGATGCCGGCGGCCCTCGTCCCGGCGCTGTGGGACCGCCGCTCGGACCGGGGGCGCGCCGTCACGGCGGAGTGACGGCGCGCCCGGACGGCTGTCCGGTGATGGATCAGCGGCCCAGTCGGTGGCCCAGGCGGTGGTTCAGGCGCGGAAGACGTCCGCGTGCTCGGCGGCGAACTCGGCGAAGGAGCGCGGCCGGCGGCCGGTCAGCTTCTCCACGTCCGAGCCGACCGTAGAGGCCTGCCCGGCCGCGTACAGCCCGTACAGCTCGACCATGCCCTCGGCCCGCCACGCCTGCCAGCCCGCGCCGAGCATCCGGGCCAGCGCCTGCTCCGGCGCGAGCGCGGTGTACGACACCGGGCGGCCCGCGACGGCGGCCAGCTGCTCGGCCAGCTCCCCGTGGGTGAGCGCGGCCGGGCCGGTCAGGGTGTAGATCGCGCCCTCGTGCCCCTCGGTGACCAGCACCTCGACGGCGGCCGCCGCGACGTCCCGGGCGTCCACGTACGACACCGCACCGTCGCCACCCGGCACGGCCAGGGTGCCGGCCTTGACCGACTCGGCCATGCCGAGGAAGTTCTGGTAGAAGCCGTTCGCCCCGAGCACCGTCCACGGCAGGGCGGAGGCCTTCAGGTGGTCCAGGCCCGCGACGTGCGAGCCGACGAAGCGCACGCCCTCCGGCCGGTACTCGACTCCGGCCGCCGCGTGCAGCACGATCCGCGGGCGGCGGCCGGTGCGGACGGCGGCGTCTATCACGTTCCGCTCATGGGCGGCCATCTCCGGGTGCACCGCCACCAGCAGGTAGACGGTGTCCGCCCCGGCGAGGGCCGCGTCCAGCGAGTCCGGGTCGGCGAAGTCGGCGGCGACCCGCTCGACCGCCTCGTCCCACTCCGCCGGGCCCTCGGACCCGGCGCGCACCAGTGCCCGAACCGCCCGGCCGCGCTCACGCAGCCCCACGACCACGTTGGAGCCGACCGTACCGGTGGCACCCGTCACGACGATCACGGATGTCTCTCCTTGTTTCCCCGTTGTTCCCCGTTCGCGACGCGGACCTGATTCCGCGTCAGATGGATGATCGCAGTCGAGGGGTGGCGGATCAAGGTCGGGTTCGGGGCGGGTGCTCGTCGAGTCCGGGGCGGATGCCCGTGGAGTGCCCGTGGGGTGTGCGCGGAGCCGCTCCGACACGCACGGGGCCGTGCTGTTCCTCGACTTGGGGTGAGCCGGGCGCTTGGATGGATCCGGCCTGGTCACCGTCCGGATGAGCGTCCGGACACCGTCCCTTGGCAAGCCGAGGAGCCACCACCGTGAACGAGACGACCGATCCCGACCCCGCCGCCGCGGCCCGCCGGATCACCGAGCGGCGCGAGCAACTCGGCCTCACCGAGGAGTTCCTGGCCCACCGGGCGGCGATGGCCCCCCGCTACCTGCGCCACCTGCTCGAAGCCGGGCCCGCGTTCGACCCCGGCGGCTTCGTGCGGATCGCCGCCGCCCTCGGCACCAGCCCGGACGAACTCCTGGAGGGACGTGCCGACGCCCCGCCCGGCCGCGGCGGACCGGGCCTGCGGCCCCGGCTGCTCCACCTGGCCGAGGCCGAGTGCTGGGAGGCGGTCGGCACCCAGGGCGTCGGCCGGATCGGCCTGCCGGTGCGGCCCGGACCGGTGGTCCACCCCGTCAACTACGTGGTCGACCTGGACTCCTTCGCCTACCGCACCGGCGAACGCGCCGCCACCGCCCCGGAGGAGGGCGCCGAGGTGTCCTTCCAGGTCGACCACATCGACGAGTGCCTGGGGCGCGGCTGGAGCGTGCTCGCCCTCGGGGAGGCGCACTACGTGGACGACCCGGAGGAACTGCGGCGTCTCGACGGCCTCCCCGGCGCGGCCCCCTGGGCGGGCGGCTACCGGCCGAAGTGGGTGCGGATCAGGCCGGCCGAGATCAGCGGGCGGCGGCTGGTCACCGGCTGACCGGAACCGGTCCCGCGTCTCCGCGGACGGCGAGCAGGTGACGGCCGAGGGCGAGCGCGGCCAGCGCGGCCGGCAGCGCGCACGGGCCCCACCAGCCGGCCCGCCCCCGGTCCGCACCCCGAGTCAGGAGCCGGCGCTGCCACCCAGGGAGGAGCAGGCCATGTAGGCCGTCTTGAGCCGGCTCGGGGCTCCCGGACACACGGTGCAGGCCTGGCCCACCCCAGCCGCCGCGTCGCCGCCCTCGGGGACGCGCGCGCCCGCGACGGGCGGCAAGTCCTGTGCCGGCGCGGCGCGTTGGGCGACCACCTGGCGGCGGGGGCCGGGAGGGGCGACGCCCGCCGTCGGGGGATACTCCTCGGGTGAACGGATCAAGGGCTGACTGGATCAACACCACCCACGACTGGGCCGCCGCCGTGGACGCGGACCACCTCGCCGGCATCCGGCGCGAGCCCGGGGGTTTCGCGCCGGGTGGGGTGGAGCACCTCGTGCTGGAGGTGGTCGCGTACGCGGCCGACGAGGCGGCCAGCCGGGGCGAGGGGCGGTGCGTCGTCGCGCTGAACGCGGACGGCTCGGTCACGGTGCGGGACGACGGACGGGGCACCGACACCCGGGTCGACGAGCGCGGCGAGGTGGTCAAGAAGCCGGTGATGGCGACCAAGGATTTGCGCTTCTTCGACGCGCCCGAGGCGGAGCGACTCCCGGACGGGCGGCCGCGCCGGGGCATTTCGGTCGTCGCGGCGCTCAGCACCCGGCTGCTCCACACCAACCGCCGCCTCAACGGGGCCTGGACCCAGCGCTACGAGCACGGCATCCCGGCGACCGGCCTCGATCCGATCGAGCCCGACGGGACCACCGGCACCTGGGTGACCTTCCTGCCGGACGGCTCGTTGGTCCCGCGGAGCCCGTTGGACGCGGACCGGCTGGCCCGGTGGGCGGCGCACTGGCCGGTTTTGGACGTCCGGGTCGAGGACCGTCGGGACGGCGCGTAGAGGGAGCGGGTGCACGGCCTGGCGGACGGCCCGCCCCGGGCCGCCCGCCGGCGGTCCGAGCGCGTCTTGTAGCGGGCGATACGCGACGCTACGCTCGCCGCTATGAAGCAGCTGAACGTCCGACTGGACGACGCCGTGCACGAGGCCCTGGAGCGGCGCGCCGAGGCGGCCGGGATGAGCCTGCCGGACTACGCCCGCAAGGTGCTGGCGGAGGAGGCGGACGAGCGGCGGGAGCGGTTCCTGACCGCCGCCGCGCACTTCGCGCAGGCCTGGGGGCCGGCGTTCGAGGAGGAGTTCGGGCCGTACCCGCGGAGCACCCGCGAGGCCACGGCGGACGCGGCGTGATCCTGTGGGTCGACCGGGCGTGGCTGCTCGACATCGCCCACCGGTTCCTGCCGAGCGACCCGGACGTCACCGACTACGGCACCCTCGCCGCCGCTGTCGCCCGACACGCCGACGCCGTCATGGAGGTGCCCGTCTACGGCGCAGTGCACCAGCGCGCGGCAGCGCTGATGCACCAGCTGATCCGGGTCCCGGCCCTGGAGTCGGTCAACGAGCACTTCGCCGCGGTGGTCGCCGCCTCCTACCTGAGCGCCTCCGGTGTCATCGTCACCGCCGAACCCAAGCAGGCTGTCGACCTCGCCGCCCGTATCCGGGCCGGGAACGCCGACGTCCGGGAGACCGCGGAGGCGATCCGCACCTGGTTCCGCTGAGTGCCGTCCCCGCTGCGTGGGAGGTCGGCCGGGCCGACGTCCCCCACGGCCTCAGGGCGGGTCAGCCGGCTTTGCGCCGGGTCTCCCTGAGGTGGAGGTCGATGTAGCGGGCGAGGGTCGTCGGGTCGTCGGGGTTGTCGGCCTGGAAGCTCACTCGGCGCAGGAGGAGGACGTCGTCGAGGGCGATGCCCTCGCGGGCCAGGACGAAGAGCAGGGTGAGGAAGGCGGTGCGGGCGTTGCCGTCGTCGAAGGGGTGGAAGAAGCACACGTCGAGGTAGGCGCGTGCGGCCCGGGCGGTGAGCGGGAGTCCGCCGTCGGCCGTGCTCTCGGCGAGGCAGGCGTCCAGACGGGCACGGGTGTCGGCGTCGATGCCGTAGCGTTCCCGGCCTTCCTTGGCGAAGGCCGGCAGGGTGCGGAACGGCGGCGGCTCCGGCATGCCCAGGACGCGCTGCTGCCAGCCGCGGAGCAGGTCGAAGTCGAGCCGGGCGCCGCGTGCGGCGTCGGCGCGCAGCAGGTCGAGGGCCGTGAGCAGGCCGGTCGCGCGGGCCGCGTCCAGAGCTGCGTCGAAGTTGCGGATGTCGTCGGCGGCGCCGTCGCGCTCAGGGGTCACCGGTCCGTCCCCGGCCTCGGGCGAGGGCTCCGGCCAGGCGACGGCCTCGCGCAGGGCGAGCCAGCTCCGCAGGTGGTCCGGGGTGGGCTCGGCCGGGCGGGGGGCGGCCTCCGCGAGGGGCAGCGACTCCGCGATCTGCTCGGCGACGTCGTCGATCAGGACCAGCTTCGGGGCGGTCCAGCTCTTGAAGCGCCCGCCGATCGCCTGCCCGACGAGGCTGTCGGCGGCTTCGGGATCGAAGCCCCAGCGGCTGAGGAACCAGGTGAGCACCTGGTAACAGTGCCCGTACCAGCCGCTCTCGGCGCCGGTGCGGTCGACCACCTGCTGGACCAGGTTCCGAACGGCGCGTTCCCACAGGATCCGTTGGTCATCGAGGGTGGCCGGGTCCAGCGGGTAGACCTCGAACCGGTCGGCGAGGCTCTCCAGCCACTCGCGCCACTCGCACAGCGATGCGATGACGCGCTCGACCGTCTCCTCCGGGGCGGTGACCGAGTGCGCGGGGCAGCACCAGTTGCCGACCGGCCCGCCGCCGATGCCCCCTTCGCCCGTCGAATAGCGCCAGCCCGCGGCCCAGTCGCCGAAGTGTCGGACGAGGGCGAGCGTCATGGCGTCGGTCCACCGGTTGGCCACGGTCCCATCCCAGTTGATCTTCCTGAGATCGGGGTGGGACGGGTCGGGCCGGGTGGGCGCGTTCCGGGCCGGTCCGAGGGCGCGCACCTCGCGGGCGGCCGACTCGGGGTCGAAGGGGTTTCGGGCAGGGTCCACCGTGTCCCAGGTGAGACGGCCGGGACAGAGCTCCAGGATCACCGGGTCAGCCTGGCACGACCCCCCGGCACCGGGGCAACCGGTTTTCGGACCGGCCGTCAGGCCGCCCAGGGCAGGCGGAGGACCTCCAGCTCGGGGTCGGTGAGGAGGGCCTCGATGAGGGCCGGGGGCCCGGCGACCTTGGTGGCCCACAGGTCGTAGTCGGTGCACAGGACCCAGGAGTGGTCCTCGGCCCAGAGGTTGGCGGGGCTGAAGTCGGTGTCGGTGGTGTCGTAGAGGGCCTCGGCGTCGCGGAGCAGGCCGCTGCGGACGTGGAGGTTCTCGAACTCGACGGCGCCGAGGGTGAGGGGGTTGTAGTAGGCCAGGCAGCGGGTGTCCGGGCCGGCCGGGCTGTGGTCGGTGAGGACGTGGACCAGCCGGTTCCAGGTCTCGCGGTCGAGGCTTCCCTCGGCGGGCGGGAGGATGCGCAGGGGCCAGCTGCTGTCCTTCTGGGCGGAGGGGAAACACCGGAAGCCGGGGTACACCCCCTCGGGCACGACGGGATCACCGGTGCGGCGGGCCAGTTCGGCCCAGCGCAGGCGCCGCCAGCCGCGGCCGGGGTGCTCGGCGCGCCC
Organism: Kitasatospora sp. NPDC018058; assembly: GCF_044327205.1. Classification (NCBI taxonomy): domain Bacteria; kingdom Bacillati; phylum Actinomycetota; class Actinomycetes; order Kitasatosporales; family Streptomycetaceae; genus Kitasatospora; species Kitasatospora sp. NPDC018058. Next base: position 48,544 of record NZ_JBIRFA010000016.1, read on the forward strand.
GACGCCGCTTCCGGTGACGACGCTGACGGCTTCGAGGTCGAGGCCCGGGACGGTGTGGGGTTCGATGCTCCCGGCCGCGAGCAGGGCCCGGTGGTGCTCGTGGTGCGTCACCTCGGCCGGGCCCCGCCCGTGCTCGTACATGGCGTTGAGCACCCAGGCCGCGTCGGGCATCGGGGGCGGCATGAAGCCGGTCAGGCCGTCGTCGTCGCACAGCTCCCGCAGCCAGTCGGTGGTGCTGGACGGCGCGATCGGCCACAGGGCGGACATCGGGTCCGGTTCATCGAACATGCGGAGATGATCGCAGACGGGTGATCGCCGTCAGGTGGCCAGTAGCTGGGTGCGGGCGAGGGCCGCGTACAGGCGGTCCTGGGCGAGCAGGTCGGTGTGGGTGCCGACGGCGCGGATGCGGCCGGCGTCGAGGACGACGATCCGGTCCGCGTCGGCCGCGGTGGCCAGTCGGTGGGCGATCACCAGGACGGTGGTGGTGCGGGCGACCTGGGCGACGGCCTCGCGCAGGGCCTGCTCGTTGGCGGCGTCGAGCTGGGAGCTGGGCTCGTCGAGCAGGAGCAGCCGGGGGCGGCGCAGCAGGGCGCGGGCGATCGCCACCCGTTGGCGCTGGCCGCCGGAGAGGGCGCGGCCGCGTTCGCCGAGCTGGCTGTCCAGGCCGTCGGGCAGGGTGGCGACCAGGTGGTCGAGCCGGGTCAGGTCCAGGATACGGCGCAGCTCGGTCTCGCTGACGGTGCCCGGCGCGCCGAGGCTGAGGTTCTCGCGCAGGGTGCCGGCCAGTACGGGGGTGTCCTGTTCGACGTAGCCGATGGCGGCGCGCAGCGCGGTCAGCGGCCAGTCGCGCAGGTCGCGGCCGTCCAGGGTGATGGCGCCGGCGCTGGGCTCGTAGAAGCGTTCGAGCAGGGCGAACAGGGTGCTCTTCCCGGCGCCGGAGGGGCCGACCAGGGCGGTCAGGCCGCCGGCGGGCAGGTCGAGGGTGAGGCGGTCGAGGACGGGGTGGTCGCGGCCGGGGTAGCGGAAGGCTACGCCGCGGAAGGCGACACGGGCGGGGGTGCGCGGTGGGGTTTGCCCGGCAGGGGTGTGGGTGGCAGGGGCCTGCCCGGCAGGGGCCTCGCAGGCCGGGGTGAGCGGTTCGACGGGCAGCTGCTCGACCTCGGCGATCCGCTCGACCGCCGCCAGACCGCGCTGCAACAGGCCGGTGCCGGCGACCAGTTGGGAGAGCAGCGGGCCGAGGTAGACGAGGTAGAGCAGGAAGCTGATCAGGCTGGTCACGCCGAGCCGGCCGTCACCCACCCGGGCGGCCCCCAGGCCCAGCACCGCCAGGAAGGCCACCTGGACGGCCAGCGCGGAGGCCGCCTCGGTGACCGTCTCCCAGGCGGCCGCCCGGCTTCCGCTCGTCCAGGCCCGCTCGGCGGCGCCGGCGGCCTGGGCGGTGAGCTGCGGCTCCAGCCCGTTCGCCTTGACCGTGCGGAAGGCGCCCAACGCCCGGTCCAGCAGCGCGCCCAGCTCGCCGACCACCGTCTGCGCCTGCTTGGCCGCGCGCATCACCCGGGGGAGCAGGCTGCCGGAGAGCAGGGCCATCAGCAGCAGCACGCCCACCGTCACGCCGCACAGCACCGGGTCGAGCAGCAGCATCGCGACCAGCGCGCCGAGCGTCAGCAGCAGCGAGGTCGCCGAGCCGACCAGGGCCTGCGCGGTGGCGGCGCGCAACAGCGTGGTGTCGGAGGTGACCCGGGAGATCAGGTCGCCGGGGCGCAGCCGGTCGAACTCGGGCACCGGCAGCCGCAGCAGCCGGGCGGCGAGCGTGCCGCGCGAGCGCCGCACCACGGTCTCGGCGATGAGCTGGAGCTGGTACGAGCCGAGGGCGTTGAGCAGCACGCCGGCCAGCATCACCCCGGCGAGCATCAGGGCGGGCGCGGTGGCCGGGCGGTGGTCGGTGAGCGAGTCCAGGGCGGATCGCGCCGCCGCGGGCTGGACCAGGCCGACCAGGCCGCCGAGCAGGCTGAGCGTGCCGGCCGCCGCCAGGCGCCCGCGCTGTGGCCGCAGTTGGCGGGCGAGCAGGCGCCAGGCGGGGGGTGAGGGCGCGGGGGGCATAGCGGTGCCTTTCGGATCGGGGGCCCTGGGGAAGGGAGCCGGCGGCGCGGGTCAGGCCAGCAGGAGCGCCCGGTCCCAGGTGGTGGCGGGCGCGCGGTCGACGGCGAAGGTGTGCAGGGCGAGAGCGGCGCCCGCAGCGCCGGTGAGGAAGCCGGCCGGGTCGTCGGTCCAGCCGTTCCGGGTCCGGGGTGCCTCGAAGCCGAAGGGCGCTGCGGGGTCGGCGAGTTGGAGCAGGTGCTCGGCCAGGGCGGGCAGCTGCCGCGCCACCCGTGCGTCGCCGCTGTCCTGCGCGATCCGCCAGGCGCACTGCAGCGGCCCGCTCCAGCCGTGGCAGAGCCCGGCATCCGTGAGGCCGTCGTGGTCCGAGACGCGGGCCACGGCCGCGAGCAGCGCCTCCTCGGCCGTTCGGCGCCACTGCGGCACGTCGAGCGCCAGCCCGGCCAGCTGCAACGACCGGGCGATGCCCGGCGACCCGTAGCACCAGGACGGCCGCCCGGGCGCGTCCTGGCCGGGCGCCGGAACGACGGAGGCGGACTCGACGGAGGCCGGCCACCAGGGCCCGGCCGCGTCCGTACGGAGCTCGCCGAGCAGCCACTGCGCCAGCCGGGTGATCGCGGCGTCCTGGCCGGGCACCCGCAGCCCCTGCCGCCGGGCCAGCGCGAGCAACGCGAGCGGGCCGGGGGCGCCGTGCGCCAGGCCGAGGTTGGCGTGGCCAAGCTCGGGCGCGACGGCGGCGTAGCTGTGCACGTCCTGGGCGACCCACCAGCCGGGCAGCCCGGCCAGCGGCTCGGTGAGCAGCACCAGCGCCCGTAGGACCCGCTCCGTTGTGGGGCGGTCGTCGTCGAGCAGGACGGCGCCGAGCCCGGCCAGGCCCGAGATCAGGTCGTAGGACTCCAGGGCGGTGTGGCCGGCGCCGTCGGTGATCCGCTGCCGCTCGCGCCGCGTTAGGCGGTCGGCGAGGACGGCGGTCTGGCCGCGCAGGTGGGTACGGGCCGCGCGGTAGTCCTGCGCGGTCGCGGCGGCCCGGGGCAGCGCGAAGCAAAGGGCGGGCACGGCGTCGTACAGCCCGTTGCCGGGGGCTGCGGTCCGGGCCGAACGGGCCGCCAGGGTGAGCCAGTTGTGGGCCTGGGCGCGAAACGTGTCGTCGTGTCGGGCGAGTTCGGCGTACAGCAGGGCGATGCCGGGGGCGCCGCCCGCCAGCCCGTTCGGGTCCCAGGCGCGGCCGGATGCGGCGAGCTCGGCGGCCACCCGGTCGGGGTCGGCGAGGCGTTCGGCGGCGGTGGCGACGGCCGCGGCGGCGCGTTCGCGCAGCGGCGTGATGGTGTCGACGCGGTCGCTCGGACCGGGCGTGCCGTTCATGCGACGGCCCCGACCGCGCCGAGCGCCGCCACCCGGCCCCGGTACGCCCGCACCGTGCGCCGTGCCAGGGCGAGCGAGCGCTCCTCGCCGGTGCGGTCCACCCCGATCAGCCGGTTGTGGTGCATGTGCAGCAGCGCGCCGAGCGCCGTGTCGGTGCTGCTCCACCGCTCGTCCAGCCGCGCGCGGTAGGCAGCCAGGGCGGCGGCCCGCTCGTCCCAGGAGGCGAGCAGTTCGCTGCCGCCGGGCAGACGGCCGAGTTCGGTCCAGTGGCCGCTGGGATCGATCAGCGCCTTGGCCTGTTCCCGTACGGGCAGCGGAAGTTCGTGCCGCTCGGTGGCGCGGTAGAGCCGGGTGAGCAGACCGAGGTCGCCGAAGTGGTGTGCCAGGTCGACGTAGTTGGCGGCGACGAGCGTCAAAGGGTCGATGTCCAGGCGGCGTTCGCGGAGCAGACGCAGCTGCGCCAGGCAGGAACGGCTGTCGGCCGCGAACACCCGCTCGGCGGCGGCCATCGCCGCCGGACCGCCGTAGCGCTCCAGCTCCGGTTCGTAGCCGTCCAGGACCAGCCGGTCGGCGAGCCCGTCGGCGGCCAGGCGCTCGGCCCAGGCGCCGAGGGCCGGCAGCAGCTCGGCGCAGAGGGCGGTCGGGTCGCCGTGGAAGCGCAGCCGCAGGTGCGGTTGCGGGCCGAGGTAGCGGATGAAGAACCAGCGGTCGACCGTCGCGGGAAGCCGCTCCGACAACGCGGGCAGTTCCCGGCTGAGCAGCTCGTCCTGCCGGGCCGTGGAGCAGTGCAGCTTGGCGTACAGCCAGGGCGAGCCGGGGCCGTGGACGGTCCGCCGCCGGGGCGGGGCGACAGCCGGGGTGCGGGTCGTGCCGGGGGAGCGGCGGACCAGGGAGAAGACCAGCTCGTTGGTGCGGCCGCCCTCGCCCAACCAGCCGGCTGGCTGCTCGGGCAGCTCCTGGAGGTACCCGCCACCGCTGCCGGTCCACTCGTGGCGCAGCAGCTCCCGGTGGCGGTTGTCCGCCAGGTCGAGGGTGATCCGCTGGTCGTCGCTCACGCTCTGCACCGTGCGCGGCACCCGCCAGCGGCTGCACCACCGCTCCAGCAGCGCCGACCACTGCTCGTACGGCAGGTCGGCGTCGCGCAGCCCCGGCTCCTCGGGCCGCCAGCGGGCCGGGCTGAGCACGGTGCGCCCGTAGCGGACCCGGGGCAGGAACGGCAGCGGCTCGGCGGCGCCCCAGCGCCAGCGCGGCCAGACGGCCGAGGTGCCGTGGGCGAGCCCGTCCAGCAGCCGGGCGGCGTTGGGCGCGTGCGCATCGGTGGCCAGCATGTGCGGCACGGTCGCGACCACCTCCCGGCCGAGCCGGCGGGAGACCACCGCCAGCCGGTCCTGGTCGGCGACCACCGCGAGGTCGGCCGGGCCGAGGGTGCCCTGGTCCGCGCGGTCGGCGAACTGGCCGAGCGTGACGCGGTACGGCAGGACCCGTGGTACCCGGGCCACATTGCCGGTGTGCGCGCGGGGCGTACGGAAGGCGAGTTGGGCGCGGACGGCCTCCGGGTTGTCGGTGGGCAGGGTGCGGATGGTGTCGGTCAGCGGGCGTCCGGCCTCGCCCAGCAGCGGTGCGAAGCGGCCCGCCGTCGCCCCGGCGGTGGCGCCGGTCCCGCTCACCACCAGGGTGAAGTCGCCGTCCGCGAGCGCCTCGGGCGAGGCGGCCCGCAGCTCGACCAGCAGGTCCAGTGACGGGGGAGGGGTGGTGCCGGCGCCGCTGAGTCGGGCCAGCAGCTCGTCGTCCAGCAGCAGTTCGCGCTCCCCGCTCACGGCGGCGCGCTGGGCGAGCGCCAGCAGCAGCTCGTCACGCGCGTCGGCCGGCTCGCCGGGCCGCAGCGCGCGGGTGCTGCGGGGCAGCTGGTAGCCCGCGGGCGCGCCCAGGCCGCGCTCGGGGTCGAGCAGTTCGAGCAGCGGCACGGCGCGGCCCAGCCCGTACCGCTCCACGAAGTCCTCGTGGTACTGGCGCAGATGCGCCGGCCCCGGACGGCCCGCCGAGACCGCCCACAGCACGTGCGCGGCCCGCTCGACCTCGGTGCGGACGGCGGTCGGCAGCCGCACCTCGACGTCGAGGCCGAGGTCCACCTGCACCAGCCGCTCGGCCGGGTACAGGCGACGCATCCGCTCGGTCAGCGCCCGCCAGCGGGGCAGGCCCTCGCCGGGCGCGGTGCGCTCATAGGCCGCCAAATCGGCTTGCACGGCGTGCAGTTCATTGGCGGCCGGAAGGGGAAGCCGGGTCAGCAGGTGCCCGATCGGGTCCGGCTCCTCCAGCGGCGGCAGCAGGTCGGTCAGCAGGATCTGGGTGCGCACCAGCTCGCCGAGCAGCCAGTCCACGGCCGCGCCGTCCACCTGCGGATGCGCGGCGGCGACCGCCCGGTGCAGCTCGGTCCAGGGCAGCGGCTCGGCGGCACGGTCCAGCACGGTGCGGATCGCGGCCGTGTGGCGGATCGACAGCTCCCGCCCGGCCGTGTGCTGCTCGATGCCGGGCACCGGGAGGTACGGCAGCACCAGCCGGTCGCCGCGCAGCCGGCACAGGTCGTTGGCGGTCACCCGCAGCCCGCGCAGCACCGGCAGCTCGCGCTCCAGCGCAGCGACCAGCCCGGTCAGCCACTCCTGGTCGGGGCGGGCCGCCTTGCGCGGCCGCCCGCCCCAGCGCACGGCGGGCTGCTCGGCGAAGCGGGCGGTGGCGACCCCGGCCATCAGGCCGAACGGGGTGGCCCGGTCGCACATCCGCAGCCGGTACCGGGTGACCGCGCGGGCCGCCTTGCGCACCTGCCTGGGCTTGACCGGCAGACCGGCCTCGACCAGGTCGAGTACCCGGCTGAGCGAGGGGCTGGACACGGCGACGGCCTCACGCAGCAGGGGGTCGGCGAGGGCGGCCTGCAGCTGCCGCAGGTCGGATCCGGGTGAGGCCGGGGCCTCGGGCAGGGCACGGGCCGGCCGGACGGCGGCCCGCAGCAGGGCGACCTCGCCGCAGGCGAAGGTCGGCGTGTCCGACATGGCGGGATCTCCTACCAAAGGGCTCGAAAGGGGAACGGGAAGAAGGGAAGGGGAAGCGGGGAAAGCCCGGTGCGGCGGCCCAGGGGATCGGCCGCCGCACCGGGAGCGGGGTCAGTCGCAGCAGCGCGAGTTGCGGGTCGAGTTGCAGGAGAACGGCCAGGAACCGCTGGCGGCCGCGTTCTGCGCCTCGGTCTCCTCCTGCGCGGGGGCGCTGATCTCCAGGACGTCGAGCTCCAGGATGTCGTTCATGGCGAACCACCTTTCGTGGGATCCAGTGAGTTTCCGTCAGAAGGGCCGGCGCGGTGCCTGACCGGTGTTCCGTAGGCTTCGTGGCCCTTCCGACATCAGAAACATTAGGCAGGGCCGATCAACACAAGATCGACCGAAGGTCAACGCCGCCACGACCCCGATCGACGCCCGATCAACGCGCCGACGCCGAAGATCGCCGGGGGCTCGGCACAGCGCCCGTCCTCTGCCTAACCTGTGCGACAACCAACGACGATCGACGGCCGCGACCCGCGGCCGAGCTGGGGGGAAACAGCGTGGGCGAAGGCCAGACGGAGCTCGGGTTCTCGGTGTTGGGGCCGATGCGCGGCCGGCGCGACGGTACGGTGCTGCGGCTCGGCAGCCCGCAGCAGCAGGCGATGCTCGCCGTCCTGCTACTGCGCCCGGGCGGGGCCGCCAGTGCCGCCGACCTGATCGAGGCGCTCTGGGGCGAGGAACCGCCGCAGGCCGCGACCACCACCGTTCGCACCTACGCCTGGCGACTGCGCAAACTGCTGGAACCCGGCCACGGCACACCCGCCGTCCTGGTCTCGCTCGGCGACGGCTACCGGCTGATGCTGCCCCCGGACGCGGTGGACGCGCAGCGGGCCGAGCGGCTGGCCGCCCGCGCGGAGGCCGAGACCGCCGCCGGACGCGCCGCGCAGGCCCGTCAACTGCTCAACGAGGCACTGGAGTTGTGGCAGGGAGAACCGCTGGCCGGGATCCCCGGCCCGTACGCGCAACGCCAGCGCGAGCGGCTCGGGGAGCTACGGCTCGCGCTGCTGGAGGAACGGATCGCGCTCGACCTGGCGCTCGGCCGGGCCGCGCGCTGCGTGCCCGAGCTGACCGCGCTCACCACCGAGCACCCGCTGCGCGAGCGGCCGCACGGCCTGCTGATGCGGGCGCTGTGCCGCAGCGGGCGGCAGGCGGACGCGCTGGCGGCCTTCCGGCGGGTGCGCGAGGTGCTGGTGGAGCAGCTCGGCGTGGAGCCGGGGCCGGAGCTGACCGAGCTGCACCGGCGGATCCTGAACGGGGAGGAGTCCGCGGACGAGGCCCAGACGGTGGACGACCCGCCCGTGTCGGCCGAGCAGTCCGTGGCGGAGGCGGCGCCCGCCGGTCTTCCCCGCCCGGCCCAACTCCCGCCCGCACCCGGTGACTTCATCGGTCGGGCCGCCCAGGTCGAGGCCATCCGGGCCGCCCTCACCACCCCCGCCCGGGACGCGCTGCCCGTGGTCTCCGTGGTCGGCATGGGCGGCGTCGGCAAGACGGTGCTGGCCGTGCACGCCGCCCACGGCACCCGGGGCGCCTTCCCCGACGGCGAGCTGTACGCCGACCTGCGTGGCGCCGACGCCCTCCCGGCCGGCCCCGCCGACGTGCTGGCCGGCTTCCTGACCGCGCTCGGCACCCGCTCCGAGGCCGTACCCGACAGCATCGACGACCGCACCGCGCTGTTCCGCTCACTGACCGACGGCCGGCGTCTGCTGGTGGTCCTCGACAACGCCCGCGACACCGCGCAGATCCGGCCGCTGCTGCCCGGCTCGCCCGACTGCGCAACCCTGGTCACCAGCCGCACCCGCCCGACCAGCCTGCCCACCGCCCTCCAGCTGGACCTGGACGTCTTCACACCCGAGGAGGCCGTCGACCTGCTCGGGCGGGTGATCGGCCCCCAGCGCCTGGCGGCCGAGCCGCAGGCGGCACTGGACCTGGCGGCGGCCTGCGGCTACCTGCCGCTCGCGGTCCGCATCACCGCCGCCCGGCTGGCCGCGCGCCCGCGCTGGACCATCGCCAGCCTCAGCGAACGGCTCGCCGACGAGCAGCGCCGGATCGACGAACTGCGGATGGGTGACCTGGCCGTCGACGCGGCCTTCGAACTCGGCTACCGCCAACTGACGCCGGAACAGGCCCGCGCCTTCCGGCTGGCCGCCTGGGCCGAGGGGCCCGACCTCGGTCTGGACGCCGCCGCGGCCTTGCTGGACCTCGCGCCGGAGGAGGTCGAGGAGCTGCTGGAGTCCCTGGTGGACGCCGCCATGCTCGACTCGCTCACCGCCGGCCGCTACCGCTACCACGACCTGCTGCGGGGCTTCGCCCGCCGCACCTCACGGGCCCAGGGGGTCGAATCCGAGGCGGCGCGCAGCCGGCTGCTGGGCCACCTGCTGGCCGGAGCCCGCAAGGCGTTCCAGCTCGCGGTGCCCGGCGACCCGGTGGCCGGGGCGCTCGGCGGCGATTCCCCGGGGCCGTCCGGGCCGGTGCTCGCCGATCTGCCCGCCGCCCGGACCTGGGTCCGGGCGGAGAGCCCCGGCGTGATCGCCCTGGCCGGCCGACTGGCCGGCGAGACCGGACCCGCCGCTCAACTCCGCGCCGTCACCGATCTGTTGATCGCGCTCAGCCCCTTCGGCCCCGGCGAACTCGGCGGCCGGCTGGAGGCGGCGGTCCTGGCCCTAGTCGGCGCCGCCACCTCGACCGGCGACCGCTTCGCCGAGGGCCGGGCCCGCTTCCTGCTCTGCGGCCTGCGGCTCGCCGCCACCCGGCTGGACGAGGCCCGTACGGAAGCCGAACTCGCGGAGCGGGCCAGCCGGGCGGCCGGGGACACCGTCATCCTGCGCCAGGTGCTCAACGACCTCGGCCTGATCGCCCAGGCGCTGCGCCGCAACGAGGAGGCGATCCGCCGCTTCGAGGAGTCGGTCGAGCTGGCCCGCCGGCTGGGCCACCGCTCCGGCGCGGTGGCCGGCACCGTCAACGCCGCGCTGGCCCGGGCGCGGCACGGCCAGGCGGCGGAGGCGGCCGAGACCTGCGAGCGGGTGCTGCCCGAGGTCCGCGCGCTCGGCGACGCCGCCAACACCGCGTACACGCTCTACGTGCTGGGCCTTGCCCTGTACGGCCTGGGCCGCTACCAGGAGGCCGCCGTCCGCTGCCGCGAATGCCGAGCCCTCGCCGCCACCGCCGGGCGCCGCGACCGGGAGGCCCTGGCGGGCGTGCGCCTCGCGGAGGCCCTGCTGGCCCTGTCCCAGCCGGAACAGGCCGCGGCGGAGGCCGAGACGGCCCTGGCGATCACCGTGGAGACCGGCGCCCAGCGCGACCAGGGGTACGCACTGGTCGTCCTCGGTCGCTCCCTCGCTGAACTCGGTCGCCCCGGCGACTCCCGGGCCCGGCTGCACGAGGCGCACGCCATCTTCGAACGCCTCGGCCTCCCGGACGCCGCCGACGTCGCCACCCTCCTCGGCGAGCTGGTGGCGCTGCCCGCCGAGGCGTGATCGTCGCTGCTGCTACTTCGGCTTCCGGCAGGACACGCACCAGGCGCCGGTGCCGTTCCACTCGTCGATCCGGCTGCCGCCACCCGAACCGGTGCCGCCACCCGAACCGGTGCCGTCCGCGGTGATCTGGTGCGCGTGCGTCTGCGCCCGGGCCGCCGTCTGGGCCTGCGCGGAGGCGCCGACCTGCGGCAGGACGACCAGCCCGACGGCCACCGCCACGGAGGCGAGCCGGGCTGCGATACGGGAGCTGCTGCGGTGCTTGATCATCCGAGTGCGCCTCTCTACCGAGTTGCCCGCCGGGTTTCGGCGGCAGGCGTACGCTCCCACCTCCCGATCAACACAGGATCAACGCCCAGGTACCGGCCCCCTTGACCCGTTCATCCACGGGCCAGATCCAGTGCCCGGCGAAGGTTGTACTCGGCGATGCCCGCCATGGCGGCCCGGTCCGGGAAGTCCCCGTCGAGCAGCCGCAACGGACCCGCCGTGAGGGAGAGCCGCTGGGCCAGGGTGTAGAGAGCGAGCCGGTCCTCGTCCAGACCGTCCACCCGCAGCGGCCGGTAGGCGTCGTGCAGGCGGATCCGCAGGAAGACGTGCTCCCACTCGACGTCGAAGTACATCGCGCCCTCGATGTCGATCACCACCGGGCTCCCGTGGGCGTCCATCCGGACGTGGTCGGGCCCCAGTTCGCCGTGCACGACGCCGTACTCCGCGCGCGGCCGCACCGTCGCCGCCAGGGCGAGCAGCCGGTCCTCCAGCCGCTCGCGGGCTGCCGCGATCCGCGGATCACGCGACGCCGCCTCGGCGAGGTCCCGCAGGGCACGGTCCAGGACGACCCCCTCGCAGAACGTCCCGTGCGAGGCCCCGCCGTCGTCGACCACGGCCACCTTGCCGTAGGTGGGCGCGCGGTGACCCCGCATCGCCTCCAACGCTTCCCCGAGCCGGGCCACCACCGGCGCGGCGGCCTGCGGGTCGCGGCTGAGCAGTTGCTCCAGGCTCTCGCCCCGTACGTCCTCGACGACCGCCAGATCGGCCGGACCGTACGCCCCGTCGCGGTCGACCATCCGGATCGCCGGGACCCGGACACCGAGCGCGGCCAGCCGCGCATGTGCCGCCTCGAACAGGTCGAGCCAGAGACCGGGCGAGAACGGGTCGGCGAGATCCTCGTCCCCCTCGGCCGCCGGCCAGTGGTTCTCCGCGTCGTCCCACAGATAGGCGACCGCGGTCGTCGCATCGTCCATCACCAGGCGGTACACGCCCTTCTTACTGCCACCGGTCACCCGCTCGACCGCCGCCAACCGCCGGCCGCCACCCAGCGCCGCCCGCGCCGCCCCCGCCAACCGCTCCCGCGTCACAACCCCCGGTACCACGTCCCGAACCGCCTCTCCGTCAGCACGACCCACGCACGCTACGGGACAGCCGACGCGGGGACCACGGGTTAACCGCCCCTTGGCCCGGCGCGCGGGTGCGTGAGAGCCTCACGGTGATGAGCTCCGGGAACGAGGCGGCGGTCGGCGAACGGCTGCACCGACACGGCTGGCGCAAGGCGTTCACCGTCGAGGAGATGGTGGAGAACTGGGCCCGGCTGATCGGTACGGTCGAGCGCGGCTACGAGGACACGGCCGAGGAGTACGCCAACGACCTCTACAGCCGGAACTGGCTGCACGAGGCGTGGCTGCTGCTCGACGACCGGACCGTGCTGATCTGGACGGCCAGGATCAAGGAGCTCGACCGGCGGTTCCGAGCCGCCACCGTCGACGACGACGGCCTGGCGCTCGGCTGGTACCACCGGATCCCGCCACCCGAGCTGTGGTGGTGGCGACGACACCCGCGCGTCCTCGTCGGAGACCTCGGCCGCTCACTGCGCTCCGCCGGCGCCGTCTGACCCTTCCCGCTACTGTGCGGAGCGCAGCGCCCGCCGCAACTGGTCCACGGTGGGCGCCCCCGAGCGCACGCCGGCGTTTCCTGCGCAAGGCGGAGAGGAAGCTCAAGGCCGCGCAGCGGGAGCTGTCCCGCAAGGCCAAGGGATCGAAGAACCGGGCCAAGGCCCGGATCAAGGTCGCCAAGGCGCACGCCAAGGTGGCCGACACCCGCATGGACTGGCTGCACAAGCAGACCACCAAGTTGATCGGCGAGAACCAAGCCGTCTACCTGGAGGACCTGAACGTGCGCGGCCTCGCCCGAGGCCGCCTGGCCAAGTCCGTCCACGAGCCGGATGGGCCACCTTCCGGCGACTCCTCGAAGAGAAAGCGGCCCGGTACGGGCGCACCGTCCACGTCGTCAACCGCGCGTTCCCGTCCTCCCAGCTCTGCTCGGACTGCGGACACCGCGACGGACCCAAACCCCTCACGGTGCGCGAATGGGCCTGTGGCGCATGCGGCGTCCTGCATGACCGTGACCTCAACGCTGCTCGCAACATCCTGGCCGCCGGGCAGGCGGACAGGCTAAACGCCCCTGGAGGGCCGGCAAGACCTCGCGTGGCGATCCCACGCCAGGCACGGCCCGGTGAACGGGGAACCCACCTCGGCGACCTGCGAACCACGGGCATCCGTGCCGCAGGCGCGGGAGGAATCCCCCGGCTTCAGCCGGGGGAGGATGTCAACGTTGGAGGATGCGCCGGAGCCAGCGGGTGCGGGCGTCGTGGGCGTCCTGGGAGATGACCGCGTGCGGGGCGAGGGTGTCGAAACCATGGCAGGCGCCGGGCCACACGTGCAGTTCGGCATCGCCGCCGGCCTGCCAGATCGCGTCGGCGTAGGCGACGGCCTCGTCCCGGAACGTCTCGGCGGACCCCACGTCGACGTACGCCGCAGACAGCCGGGACAGGTCGGTGGCGCGGGCCGGGGCGGCGTAGGGGGAGAGGTCGGCGGCGCCGTACCGGTCGCCGAGCAGGGCCTGCCACGCGGTGGCGTTGGAGGTGCGGTCCCAGGTGTCGTGGCCGGCCATCTGGTGGCTGGAGAAGGTGTCGCCGCGGTCGTCGAGCATCGGGCTCAGCAGCAGCTGGCCGACCGGCGCCGGACCGCCTCGGTCACGGGCCAGCAGCGCCAGGGCCGCGGCGAGCCCGCCACCGGCGCTCTTGCCGCCGATGACCACGCGCCGCGCGTCCACGCCCAGCACGTCCGCGTTCTCGACCACCCAGTCGAGCGCGGCATAGCAGTCCTCGACCGCCCCGGGGAAGCGGGTGCGCGGCGCCAGCCGGTACTCGACGGACACGACCGCCAACCCCAGCGGCAGCGCCCACGCGCGCAGCAGCCGGGGCAGGACCGACCACGCGTTGCCCGTCACCATCCCGCCGCCGTGCAGGTAGTACAGCAACGGCAGCGCCTCGCGGACCCCGGCGGCCCGCGCGCTGACGAGCGTGACGTCGCCCCCGCCGTCGGCCCGCGGCACGCGCAACTCCTCCACCTCGAACCGGCCACCGTCGCGCAACCGGTCGACCGTCGGACGGGGCCGGGCGGCGACGTCCCGCTCCTGCCACGCCGCCAGGCACTCCGGGGTGAGCACCTCCCGTGCCCGCTCGCCGGCGGCCGCCACTGCCGCCCCCACCTGCGGATCCAGAGGAGGCACACGCCGAACCGCCGCTCCACCCACCATCAGTACCCCCTCGCCGAGGGGCGCCCAGCAGCGCCCGACCAGCACAGCTTGCCAGCCCTGTTCGTGCTGACGCGCAGGGCCCCCGAAGCGCCCCGGGGCGCGGGTCGTCGCCGGCACATCGGCAGTGAGGACCGCCGACTCCCGGCTCACGGTCGTACCCGCCGAACCCGTCGCAGACGGTGCCACCACGGTGTCGTGGGCCGCTCGGTGGGCAGCAGCCCGGGGGCGTGCTCGGCCACCGCGGCCAGCACCTCGGTGACGCTGGGGTTGACCATCGCATGCCCGTTGACGGTCACGGTCGGAACGGTCTCGTTGCCGCCCGCGACCGAGCGGACGAACGCGGCCGCCTCCGGAGCCGACCAGATGTCGGTCTCGCCGAACGGCAGTCGCTTCGCCCGCAGGCCGCGCCGCAGCCAGGTGCAGTACGGGCAGCCGGGCCGCCAGTAGAACACGATGCCGTCGCCGGTCACGGGGCCGACACCTCTCTCGGTTTCTCGGCGATGAGCACCGCGTACCCGGCGCTGCCGGCGCCGATCACGACCAGGTCGTACGGATCGTTCACCGCTTCGGCTCCTGGCTCCCGTTCCAGGTCGCACGCATCATCGAGGCTCTCCTCCTGGGGTCTGGCGGTCAGGCCGGGCGGTCCGGCGAATGCACCACATGGTGGCCCCTGCGGAGGCCGTACGAGCGGTGGCGCCACCGACCGGGTTCCGTTCGCGTCGCGTGGGGCCGGACCTGTGCGGGGCCGGGTGATCCGGCACCCCGCCCAGCCCGCACGGCCGGGCTCGCCCGGCCGTGCGGGGACGGTCGGTCACTCGGCCGTGCGGGGACTGTCGGCCACTCGGCCATGTCCGCTGCCGGTCGTCGGCCGGGCGCCTAACGTGGTGGGGGTGACGGGTCGACCCGGCGAGGAGGACCGGCGATGAGCGGACAGCAGCAGGCGGACGTGATCGTGATCGGCCTCGGCCCCGGCGGCGAGCACGTCGCCGGACGCCTCGCGGAGGCCGGCCTCGACGTGATCGGCATCGAGGCCGAGCTGGTCGGCGGAGAGTGCCCGTACTGGGGCTGCATCCCCAGCAAGATGATGATCCGCGCCGGGAACCTGCTGGCCGAGACCCGGCGGGTCCCCGGGATGGCCGGACGCTCCCAGGTCGCCCCCGACTGGACCCCGGTCGCGCACCGGATCCGCGACGAGGCCACCGACGACTGGAACGACCAGGGCGCCGTCGACCGGTTCACCGGCAAGGGCGGCCGCTTCATCCGCGGTCGGGCCCGCCTCACCGGCCCGAGGAGAGTGTCAGTGAACGGCCAGGGGCTCACCGCCCGGCGCGGCGTCGTGATCGCCACCGGTACCCGCCCCACCGCGCCGTTCGTCCCGGGGCTGGCCGAGGTGCCGTACTGGACCAACCGCGACGCCATCGCGGTGAGGGAGCCGCCGGAATCCCTGCTGGTGCTCGGCGGCGGCGCGATCGGCCTCGAACTCGCCCAGGTCTTCGCCCGCTTCGGCACCGCCGTCACCGTCGTCGAGGCCCTGGAGCGCCTGCTGCCGATCGAGGAACCCGAGGCCGGCGGGCTGATCGCGCCGATCCTGGAACGGGAGGGCATCGAGATCCGCACCGGCGCCCGGGCCGTCGGCGCCGAGCAGGACGGACCGACCTTCACCCTCCACCTGGACGGCGGCGAACCCCTGACCGCCGAACGCCTCCTGGTCGCCACCGGCCGCCGCGCCGACCTCAGCGTACTCGGCCTGGACACCGTCGGACTCGACCCAGGCGCCCGCGCCATCCCCACCGACGGGCAACTACGCGCCGCCGACGGCCTGTGGGCGATCGGCGACGTCACCGGCCACGGCGCCTTCACCCACGTCGCCATGTACGAGGCCGAGATCGCCGCCCGCGACATCCTCGGCGACCCCGGCCCCGAAGCCGACTACCGCGCCCTGCCCCGAGTCACCTTCACCGACCCGGAGATCGGCGCCGTCGGCCTGACCGAACAGCAGGCCCGCGACGACGGGCTGAACGTCCGTACCGGCATCACCCAACTGCCGTCCTCCACCCGCGGCTGGATCCACAAGGCCGGCAACGAGGGCTTCATCAAGCTCGTCGCCGACGCCGACCGGGGAGTGCTCGTCGGAGCGACGTCCGCCGGGCCGACCGGCGGCGAGGCGCTGTACGGGCTGGCGGTCGCGATCCAGGCCCAGGTGCCGCTCGACCGGATGCGGCACATGATCTTCGCCTACCCGACCTTCCACCGCGCCGTGGAGGCGGCCCTCGCCGACCTGGGATGACCGGCCGCCGAGGGCCGACGGCCCTCGGCGGCCCGGGGCGCCGGCGCGCTCGAACTCGGCTATCGCACGGTGCGGTCGCTGGATCACAAGGCGCTGGGCAGGCAGGCGGGGCGGGGCTGGTCGGCGTCGGTGACACGGATCAGCAACCGGTTGTCCACGCTCTCCCCAAGAACCAACGCAGTGACATGTACTGACCTAGCGTCACAACAAGGGGTGGCCGGGTCAAACCCCGAGGTGGGCGGCCCGGCCGGGACGGCGCTACGCCGTTCGGGCGAGGATCCGGCGGCGGACCGGGCACCGGCCGCATGCGTACGGCTACTCACTTCGCCCGGGGCGGGAGACCCGGGCTGCTCAGGCGGCTGCGCCGAACCACCGGGCCAGCGCGTCCAGCAGGGACTGCCGGTCGTCGCCCACCCACGCCACGTACCCGTCGGGTCGCAGCAGGACGGCGGGGACGTCCACCTCCTCACCCGCGTCGACGACGTGGTCGACCCGGTCCGCCCAGCCCGTCACCGCGAGGCGGCCGCCGGTCCGGTCGAGCAGCAGCCCGCGGCCGCCGCGCATCAGCTCGTAGAGGCGCCCCTGCTTGAGCCGGACGTCCCGCAGGCGCCGCCCGAGCAGTTCGTGGCCCTCGCCGAGGTCGTAGCGGACCCCGACCGCGGTGACCATCTCGGTCATGTACCGGTTCACCTCCTCGAAGTCCATCAGCGTCGAGAGCAGCTCCCGCAGCGCGGTGGGACCGGCCTCGGTGCCCAGCAGCGTCATCTGGGCCCGGGTGTTGGCCAGCACCCGGGCGCCCACCGGGTGGCGTTCGGCGTGGTAGCTGTCCAGCAGGTCGGCCGGGGCCCAGCCCCGGATCTCGGCCGCGAGCTTCCAGCCCAGGTTGTAGGCGTCCTGGATGCCGAGGTTGAGGCCCTGGCCGCCGGTGGGCGGGTGGATGTGCGCCGCGTCGCCGGCCAGGAAGGCCCGGCCGACCCGGTAGCGCTCGGCCTGCCGCGTGGCGTCGCCGAAGCGGGAGAGCCAGCGCGGCGAGTGCGCGCCGAAGTCGGTGCCCGCGACGCCCGTCAGCTGCCGCCGGAACTCCTCCAGGGTGGGCGCGGTGCCGCGGTCCTCGACCACGTCCGCGGCGGGCACGACCACGCGGTACACCCCGTCCCCCTGGGGGATGACGCCGAAGCGCAGCTGGGTCCGGCGGACCTCGGCGACGACGGCCTCGATGGTCGCCGGGTCCTCGGTCAGCGACAGTTCGCCCAGCAGGGTAACGACCTTGGAGGGCTCGCCGGGGAAGCCGACCCCGAGCAGCTTGCGCACCGTACTGCGCCCGCCGTCGCAGCCGACCAGGTAGCGCGAGCGCAGCCGCGTGCCGTCCGCCAGCTCGACGGTCACCCCGTCCTCGTCCTGACTCAGCCCGACCACCTCCCGGCCGCGCCGGATGTCGGTGCCCAGTTCGAGGGCGTGCTCGTTGAGCAGCTGCTCGGTGACCGGCTGCGGGGTGGTCAGTCCGTACGGGTGGGCGGTGTCCATGGTCTCCGGCCACGGCTTGTGGATGCCGCCGAAGAAGCCGCCGACCGAGAACTTCCCGCTCACCGCGAGGAACCCGTCCAGCAGCCCGCGCTGGTCCATCATCTCCACGCTGCGCACGTGCAGGCCCCGGCCGCGCGACTGCGAGGTCGGCTCGGTCAGCCGCTCCAGCACCACCACCCGCACGTCGTGCAGCCGCAGCTCGCTCGCCAGCATCAGACCGGTCGGCCCGCCGCCGACCACGATCACGTCGATCATCGGTACTTCCCCCATGGGTTCGCGCGAGGCCTGTACGCGGGACGAAGGCGTAGGTATGTCGCGAACCGAAGATTTCGTATGTTCCGGCCTCGGGCGACGATTCTGCGCCATGACCGGGGCCTTGCCGCAAGGCCCCCCGGGCGCGGTAAGTTGGTACTGGCAAGGAGGCGATGACCTCCTTGCCTTTCGCTTTTCGTCGACGTGCGGCGGACCGTCTGCTGTCCGATCCGGTGGCGGGCAGCGGCGGGCCTACCAGGTCGGCGCCGTGCTGATCCTGGGGCCGCCGGCGGGTGCTGACCGGCAGCCGACCGCGCTGACGGCAGCGGCGCCTGACGCTTCGACGGCGGCTACGACGGGGTCGAATGTTCGGGTGGGACGAGAACGGACGGACGGGTCCGGGCGTCGACCGTCTGGTGCGGGCGCGCACCCCTGGGGTCCTCGGGCAGTGCCGGTGCGCCTGTGGCGACGGGTGCCCGGCCGCGCCGTTGACGGTGGTCGTTCGGGCACGTCAGGATCGAAGGGCCGCCTGGGGCGGGCGCGTCGGTCGCGCCCCGGTGCCCCGGCGCAGACGCCCATCGTGCACCCCTGTGTGGAGGTCCCCGTGTCCAAGCGCCGCCCCGCCGTTCCCGGAGCCGCCGTCGCCGCCCTGACCCTCGCCGCCCTGCTGTTCCCCGTGGCCGAGGCCCAGGCCACTCCGGCCGCCGACTCCTGCACCCGGAACTGGAGCATCGAGTCCGCCGAGGGCTACGCCAACGGCAAGTGGTGCAACAACAACACCAAGATCGTCGGAACGGTGCACGACACCAGGGCGGACGGCCGTTGTCCGTTCGTGCGTGGCGACCTCTCCAGCGGCGGTGTCGTCGACAGCGACTGGGCCGGGGGCAAGGGCAAGTCCCGTGCCATCACCATGTACGCCCCTTCGGGCACCTACTTCACCAGGGTCTCGATGAGCTACATCAACTGCTGAGCACGGCCGGGTCAGCCCGTCCCGCGTTCGGGCGGGGCCGTTGTCACGCGGTGCCGCCGCCGTCCCCGACCTGCGGCGGGTCCGGCGTGCTCCGGCCGCAGCGCCCTGACCGCCTGTGGCCGGGAGCACGGCCATCCCGCCGGAGCACTGCCGGTGTGACGCGACCGGGCCGGCCGACCCGTGGTCGCGGAAGCGTCAGGAAGTCGTCGCGGCCCGGTCGGAGTCGCTGCGCAGGACGCAGAATTCGTTGCCTTCGGGGTCGGCGAGGACCGCCCAGCCGGAGCCGTCGGGATTCCGGTGATCGGCGACAAAGGTGGCGCCGAGGCCCAGCAGCCGTTCCACCTCCTGATCACGCGAGGTCTCCGGGCGCAGACACAGATGGAGCCGATTCTTGCCCGTCTTGGCCTCGGGCACCTGGTTGAAGTACAGGACCGGGCCTTCCGCCAGCAGCACCTGGACCTCCGGATCACCCGGTTTGTCCTCCGGATGCAGCGGACGGCCGGTCACCCTGCTCCAGAACCGGGCCAGCTCATAGGCATTCGCACAGTCAATCGCCACGTTCTGCACTACCGATACCATGCGCCCGAGCCTGCACGATCTCCACGTCGAACGCCACCGAGTCGGTGTGGCGCCCGGTCGGCTCACCGCCGCCCGGGCCGGGCCTTCGATTGATCCGCGGTCACCGCGCCGGTTCGACGCCCCGGCTGTCCGGCTGGTGGCCGCACATGGCCTGCCGGTACAGCGCGGCGAGTGCCCCGTCGATCGGGTGGGGCTGGGGCCGGCCGGAGGCGTCCGGGACGTTCCAGCGCTGGAGGTTGACCGTGGCGGACAGCTGGCGCCCGCCATCGGCCCTGATCAGCGAGATCGTCCCGGCGCCCCATGCGGAGCCGTCGTGGCCCCAGCAGGTGCCGCAGCCGAGGTCGACGCGGTGCAGGCCGAGGCCGTACTGGATGGTCGTGCCGTCGAAGGCGCGGACCGGGACGGTGCGTTGCATCTCCACCAGTGAGGAGCGGCTGACGACCCGTCCGCCGAGCAGCAGGGCGAAGAAGCGGTTGAGGTCGGCCATGGTCGACACCAACGCGGCCGCCGGGCCCACCCAGGACGGGTCGTAGACGCTGTAGTCGCGCGGCGGGTCGATCTTCCCGTAGAAGGACTCGTACATCCGCGGGTGCGGCCCGTCGACGGATGGCCCGGTCGGGAACCCGGTGTGCCGCAGGCCGGCGGGCTCGATGACCTCCCGGGTGATGCACTCCTCGGCCGTGGTTCCGGTCACCAGCTCCAGGAGTTGGCCGAGCAGCAGGTAGTTGGTGTTGGAGTAGACGCCCGTGGGGCCGCCGGGTTCGCCGACGGGCGGCGCGGCGAGGCCGAGTTCGATCAGCTCGACCGGGTCGAACCGGCGGTAGCGGTTGTCGTCCAGGCTCTCGGCGGAGATGTCCGGCACCGAGGGGAAGTTCCGCAGGGACGGGAACGCGTACGGGAGGTAGTCGGCCATGCCGCTGGTGTTGTTGAGCAGCATCCGGACCGTCACCCTGTGGCCGCGTTCGCCCGGTACGAGGTGCGGCAGTTGGTCGCCGATCGGCGCGTCGAGCGCTATCCGGCCCTGCTCGACCTGCCGCAGGATCGCGGCGGCGGTGAAGGCCTTGGTGACGCTCCCGACGCGCTGACGCAGGTCGGGCAGGGCCGGGCGGCCGGTGGCGAGGTCGGCCGTCCCGGCGGCGCCGCGCCAGACGTGGTCGGCGGCCCGTACCTCGGCGAACACCCCGGGCACGCCCGCGCGGTGGATATCGTCCAGGGCGGACTGCAGGCGGGCGGGGTCGAGGTCGGTCGAGGGGGGAGCGGCTTCGCAGAGCGGCAGGCGCAGGTCCATGTCGGCTGTCCTTTCGGGACCGGATTCGGGGATCGATGGGTTGTCGACGGGACGTCGACGGGTTGCGGCACCGTGCCGTGCGTCAGTTCGCCAGGGCGCGGCGCAGGACGGCGCCGAGTTCGGCGTTCTGCCGCTGGGAGACCTCGGCGGACACGATGGCCTGCGAGCCGTGGAAGGTGCCGGGCCACTGGTGCAGTTCGACGGACACGCCCGCCTGCAGCAGTCGCAGTCCGTAGCCGAGGTCCTCGTCGCGGTTCGGGCACAGCTCGGCGGTGGCGATGTAGGCCGCCGGTAGGCCGGACAGGTCGTCGGCCCGGGCCGGAGCGGCGTACGGTGTGGCCGGTGCGCCGCCCAGGTAGTGCTGCCAGGCGGTCGCCGCCTTGCCGCGGTTGAACCAGGGCGTGTCGGTGAAGTTCCGCGCCGACCAGGTCTCCTGCCGGTCGTCGAGCGCCGGCTGGTTGAGCAGCTGGAAGCGGATCGCCGGTCCCCGCTCGTCGCGTGCCCGCAGCGCGACCGCGGCCGCGAGCCCGCCGCCCGCGCTGTGGCCGCCGACCGCGATCCGGTCCGGGGCCACGCCGAGCTCGGCGGCGTGCTCGGCGGTCCAGCGCAGGACGGCGTAGGCGTCGTCCAGGGCGGCCGGGTACGGGTGTTCGGGAGCCAGCCGGTAGCCCACCGAGATCAGCACCGCGCCGGAGCCCGCCGCGATCCGGGTCGCCCAGGGGTGCTCGGTGTCGAGGTTGCCCATCACGAAGCCGCCGCCGTGCAGCCAGACGACGGCGCCCCTGGCGCCGTGCGGGGAGTAGATCCGCACGGGGACGTCCGGGTCGCCGGGCACCGTGTGGTCCTCGACCGTCATGTCCCCTGTCTCCGGGGCGGGCGCCGCGGTGGCGAGTTCGGCGAACCGGGTGCGCGCGGTCGGCGGATCGGCCAGGTCGGTCTGCGGGAACAGCGGGATGAACGCTTCGAGTTCGGGATCCATGACGACCATCCTCGCGGCCGTCCCCGCGCGGGTCACCCGCCATTCGTCGCGCGTCCCGGCCCGATCGTGCGCCGATCGGCGCACCTGCGGCCGGGCCCGTCCCCCTATCCTGCTGGTATGGAGGCACTGGCCGTACGCCTGTCGGGGCTCGATGCCTACGTCGACGGGGCGATCCGGATCGTCGGGTTCTACGACACGCTGATGCGCCGTCGGGTGGATCTGCCGGCGCTCGCGCGGGCCTCGGCGGGCCTGGCCGCGTGCGTGGCGGGCATCCGGCTGCACGGCACGGGGTGGGTCACCCGGGTCTCGCCGCACGGTACGGAGGCGACCGCCGCGCATACTCCCGCGTCCAGCGAGGTGCCGGTCACCCTCGACGACGAGGAGATCGGCACGGTGTGGCTGGAACGCCCCGGCCCGGCGGGCCCGCTCGACGAGGTCCTGCTCGAGCGGCTCGCCATCGCCGTCGCGTCGGCCGTCGAGCGCTACGGCCCGGCCCGCACCACCATGGCCGACCCGGCGCTGGTCGAACTGGCGATCAGTGCCGACGGCGACGAGGCGGCCAGGGCCCGGGCGTTGCGGCTGTTGGGCTTCGCCCCCGGCGCGGCCCTCAGCGTCGTCGCCGTCCGTACGGAGCTCCCGCTCGACCGGATCGGTGCCCTGCTCTGCCCGGGCCGGCCGGTGAAGGCGGCACCGCTGGCCGAGGTGGGTGTCGTCCTGGCCGCCGCCCCGGATCCGGCGCGGCTTCCGGACGGCGTACGGGCGGGCGTCGGCGCCGCCGGGAGCCCGGAGCGCTCCTGGCGGCAGGCCCGGACCGCGCTGCGCTTCACCACCCCACGCGAACCCGTCGTCCGCCATGCCGAGTTGGGCGCGCTGGCGCTGCTGGCCGAGCTACCCGCGGACACCCTGCGCGAGAACGCCGACGTCGTCGCCGTCACCAGGCTGGCCGCCGCCCCGGAGGACCTGGAGACCCTGGACACCTACTGCGCCACCGGCTCGCTCCGCCGTGCCGCCGAGGCTCTCCACCTGCACCACAGCAGCGTCGCCCGGCGGCTCGAACAGATCGCCAAGGTCCTGGAGTTCGACCTGACCGACCCCGCCGGGCTGACCCGCGCCAGGATCGCCCTCGCCGCCCGGCGGCTGCTGGGCGACTGAGGGTCAGCCGAGGAGGCCGGGGCGCCCGGTGGTGGCTTCGGTCGGGACAGCGGCGCGCGGTCGTCGTCCTGGTGTCGCGCGGTCAGAGGCCGATGGTGTCGGCGGTCTGTTCGGCGGTCCAGGCGAAGAAATCGGCGGCGGGGTCGAGGGACGTCGCCGAGAGCAGTGCTCTCGAAATGAAGCGGTAGTCACGGAACGAGGGAGTCCGATGTCCCAGCCCGCGCAGTCGCCCGACCCCACCACCCGCGAGATCAAGCCCACCACCCGGCTCGGCGCCGCCGCCAACAACGTCGTCCACCGGGTGGTCGCCGGCCTCACCAAGGCCGGCGTCAGCCTCTGGGGGGCATCGGCCCCGACGCGCCAACCGAGGAACTGCTGCGGATCGCCCCCGGCTACCCGGTCTTCCGGATCTCGGGCAGCTGAGCGGGGGTCGGCGCCAGATAGCGGAGCCTGCCCTCCTCCACGCCGACCAGGCGGCCGCCGTTGGCCTCGATCACCAGCCGGGAGGCGGTGTTCGACTCGTCGCAGGTCAGCAGCACCTCGGTGATGCCGAGCGCGGCGGCGACCGGCAGGGCGGCGGCGAGCATCGCCGTCGCGTGGCCCCGGCGCCGGGCGCCGGGCCGTACGTCGTAGCCGATGTGCCCGCCGACCCGCCGCAGCCTCGGGGTCAGCCGGCGGCGGATCGCGATCCGGCCCAGAAGCCGGTCGCCCTCGGCCCACCAGAGCGTCGTCATCGGCACCGCCGCGTCCGGGCGCATGCCCGCCTCGGTGCGCTCGGCCAGGACCCGGGCGACGTAGCCGGCGAAGGCGGTGGGATCGGTCAGGGCGGCCGGGTCGACGTCGGTGACGAACCACGGGACGGGGTGGCCGAGTTCGTGGAACTCGGCCACCGCCGCCAGGAACGAGGTCCGCAGGCGGACCGTCGGATCGATCAGCTCAGGCATCCCGCCATGATGCCCGGCGGGGGTGGATCTCGGGGGCTGACGGCCCGAGCCTGAGCTCCGCCGGCGCCGGATCGGCCGACAGGAGTGGAGGGGCCTCGCGGAGTCGGGCGAGCACGTCCCGCAAGGAGGGCGGACCAGGCCGCCCGGCTGACCGAGGCGAGGTCCACCTCCTTCCGGTGCCCCCGCCCCTGGGCCAGGTAGCCGCCGGTGTACGGGCTCGCGATCGTGACGGCCATCAGTCCTCCCGCTCCGTACGTCGTCAGTGCGGGACTGACCGTCAGCCCTTGCCGCCCGCCTGCAGCACCTGGGCCGCCGCCACACCGGCCGCGCTGTTGCCGTGGCCGCCGCCCTCGACCTCGGCCGCGACGGCGAGGTCGTTGCGGTAGGCGATGAACCAGCTGTTGGTGGCCTGGCCCGAACCGGCCTCGACGGTGCCGGTCTTGGCACCGATCTGGCCGCTCAGCCCGGACATCGGGGCCCGGGCGGTGCCCTGGGCCGCGGTCTCGGCCATCATCGCGCGAAGGCCGCGGGCGACATCCGCCGGCAGCTTCCCGGGCGCGGTAACGCGCTTGACGTCCTCCCGCAGCACGGGCTGACGGAACGTTCCGCTCTGCACGGTCGCGGCCACCGAGGCCATCAGCAGCGAGTTCACCTGGATCTGGCCCTGGCCGATGAACTCGGCGGCCGTCTCGTCCTTGTTCCCCGGCACCGGGATGGTGGCGTCCCGGCTCGGGATGCCGATGCGCCACTGCAAGCCGAGACCGAACTGCTCGCGCGCCACCGTCGCCAGCATGCCCGGCTGCAGCTTCTCCAGACCCTTGTCGATGAAGCCGGTGTTGCAGGAGCGGGTGAAGTCGTCGGTGAGCGTGTAGTTGGGGAAGTCCCCGGGCTCGTCGTTGTGCCAGGTCCTGGGGGAGTGGGTGGTCTCCTTGCACGGCACCACGGTGTCCGGGCCCACCCCGGCCTCCAACAGCGCGGCCGAGGTGATCACCTTCATCGTCGAACCCGGCGCCTGCCCGCCTCCGACCGCTCGGTTGAAGCCGCCCTGCGGGGCGTACGCCATCGCCAGGATCTGCCCGGTGCTCGGCTGGACGGCCACCAGCGAGGCCGGCTTTCCGCCCGCCGACTGCTGCTTGACCGCCTCCTCGGCCACCTGCTGGAGGTCGGCGTCCAGGGTCAGCTTGACCTGCGGCGCGCTCGGCGGAGTGAGAACGAACAACTGCTCCGGATCCTGTGCCCCGCCGCCGGACAGCACCACGGCCTGCCCGGTCACCACCGTGGCGCCGTCGGGGGGCGCGATCTGCGGCAGCACGCTGCGCAGCGACGGGAAGGAGTCCAGCGGCCGGCCCTTGCGGTCGGTCGGCTTGGACACCGGGTTGGGCAGCGGCCGCACGGCGATCGTCCTGCCCGCGCCGAGCTTGGGGTGGACCACGTTCGGCGCCCACCGTACGAGCGTGCGCCCGTCGGCCGCGCGCATGACGCCCAGCACACTGTCGTACTCCCAGGCCTCCGTGGCCCCGTCGAACTCCGCCCGTACCTTGAAGCCGACGGCGGGCTCGCTCGGCGTACCGGACGAGGCCGGGCCCGTCCCGGTCAGGGCGAGCGACTTGGCCGGCACCCCGTCGTGGAACGCGCTCAGTGCCATCCGCGCGGCCTCCGGACGGTCGGTCAGCCCGGCGGCGACCGTGAAGTCCCCCCGCCCCCAGGCCGCCAGGAAGTCCTTGGCGACCGCCTCGGCCTGTGCCGCGTCCGGCGGCTGCTGCGGCGACCGCGTCGCGGCGGCCGCCGTGTCGGCGCCCCCGTCCCCGGAGGAGCCGCCCGACACGGCGCTCATCAGGTTGTAGGCGCCGTACCCGCCGACCCCGACCAGAGCGGCGAACACCCCTCCGACCGCCACCAACGCGACCCGGCGCGCGGTCGAACGGCGCGCCGGCTCGTCCTCGTACTCCTCGTACTCCTCGTACTTCGCGTGCTCGGCGAAGTCGGTGTACTCCTGTTCCTCGTGCATCCTGCTGTGTCCCCCCTGTGTATGTCCTGGTCACAGGCCCGCCCGCGCCCCGATGCCCGGACCGTGCGGTCGGTCGAATGGTCGTTCGGGCCCGGACAAGCCTAATGCCGCAGTCTGGATCGATGGCGATCGGCCCGGCGTTCGTCCTCCTGCGCGCCGACACCGTCAGGTTCCGCACCGACACGGTCGAGCGGTTGCTCGGACGCAAGCCCCGGACTTTCGCGGACTGGCGCGCGCGTAACGTCGAGGCCTTTCGGGCACTGGAGAACGGCTGAGCGCCCTGGGCGGTTCGTCGGAGTCCGGCCGGGCGCGCTTCCCCTGGATCCGGGCTGAGCTCCCACCCAGCGGTGCGTTCCTGCTCGCCCCGACCTCGCGGGACAGCGTCAGATTGCGGGCGGTCAGCTGGTTGGCCCGCTCGTCGAAGGCCCCACTGGCACGCCCGGATCGGTAGTTCGGCCTCAGCCCCGGTCGAGCAGCTCGCGGATGCGGTCGGCGACCAGCGCCGGTTGCTCCGCCTGGATGAAGTGTCCGGAGTCGACGGCTTCGTAGCGTCCGTCCGGCAGTGCGTCCGCCCACTGACGCTGGTGCGACTGGAGGGCGGGGTGGGTGCGTTCGCCGCCGCGGCGGGGGCGGTCGGCGGACAGCAGGATCGTCGGGCAGGTCGGGGGTGTCGAAGGTGACCGTCTACCGGCATGTCGCGCTGCTCGCCGAGGCGGGGTTCCTGGAGGTGGCGCAGGAGCAGCGGGTGCGCGGTGCGGTGGAGCGGCACTATCGGCTGCGCAAGGACCGCCCGGTGATCGACGCCGCCGCTGCCGCCGCGATGACCAAGGAGGACCACCGGCGGGGCTTCGCGGCCGCGATGGCCGTCCTGCTCGCGGAATTCAACGCCTACCTGGACCAGGAGGACGCGGACCCGGCGGCACAGGGGGTGTCCTACCGGCAGGGCACGTTCTGGCTCACCCCGGAGGAACTCGCCGAGCTGGGTGGGGAGTTGCTGGCCGTCCTGGCGCCCCGACTGGAAAACGGGCCGGCGCTGGGGCGGGAGCCGTTCCTGCTCAGCCCGATCCTCTTCCCGGTCGCGCCGCCGCCTGATGAAGAGCGCGCCGGGGAGTGACAGCGGAAACGGCCCGTACGAGCGGATGCTCGTACGGGCCGTCACCGTTCGGCTGTTCAGGCTCCCGGCCTCAGACCTTCTTCACCACGCTGGACTTGAGCTGCATCGCGCCGAAGCCCTCGATCCGGCAGTCGATGTCGTGGCCGTCCACGCCGTCCACCAGGCGGATGTTGCGGACCTTGGTGCCGGCCTTGATGCCGGAGGCGCTGCCCTTGACCTTGAGGGCCTTGACCACGGTCACGGTGTCGCCGTCGCTGAGGACGTTGCCGACCGCGTCCCGGATCACCCGCTCGCGGGCGCCGGCGGCCTGCTCGGAGCCGCCCTCGGCGGGCATCCACTCGTGGCCGCACTCGGGGCAGACCATGAGGGCGTTCATCTCATAGGTGTACTCGCTGGAGCACTGCGGGCACGGGGGGAGGTTGTCGCTCATTGGCTCTGGCTGTCCTGTCTGTGGGTCTGCACTGTCTGTGCTGTCCGGGCCGTCGGTGCGGGGTGTCGGCGACAGGCCACCCTGTATGAACTTGAAGAATTTTTCAAATCGACATCCCGATGGCGTCCCGATCGACCGGATGCCGCCTCGGCGTGTCGGCGCCGTGGACGCGGGCGCCCAGGACTGATATCCAGACCACTGGCAACCGGGCGGAGCGGGCGGCCGGGCTCGGACGGACCATCAAGAGAGCAGGGGCGATGCGCAGGATCCTGATCGTCGGCGCCGGGCAGTCCGGCCTCCAACTGGCCCTCGGGCTGCAGTCCCACGGGTACGACGTGACGTTGCTGACCGACCGTGACGCGCAGGAGGTGCGGGACGGGCGGGTGATGTCCACCCAGTGCATGTTCGACGCCGCGCTGCGCACCGAGCGCACCCTCGGCCTGGACCTGTGGGCCGAGGAGGCGCCCCGGATCGAGGGGGTCGGCGTGTCGGTCAGCGGGCCGGAGTCGGCGCGGGTGATCGACTGGGTCGGGCGGCTGGGCGGCCACGCGCAGTCCGTCGACCAGCGGCTGAAGATGTCCACCTGGCTGGAGCTGTTCGCCGATCGCGGCGGCCGGGTGGAACTGCGGCAGGTCAGCGCCGCCGACCTCGAACACCTCGCCGGCTCCTACGACTTGGTGCTGGTCGCCTCCGGGAAGGGATCGCTGGCCTCGCTGTTCGAGCGCGACGAGGAGCGGTCCCCGTACACCCGGCCGCAGCGCGCGCTGGCCGCCGCCTACGTGTACGGGCTCGCGCCGCGTCCTGAGCATGACTTCCAGGCGGTGCGCTGCAACGTGGTGCCCGGCATCGGGGAGCTCTTCGTCATGCCGGTGCTGACCGCGGCCGGGCCCTGCGACGCCCTGTTGTGGGAGGCCGTCCCGGGCGGTCCGGCGGATGCCTTCGACGGGCTCCGCGACCCGGCCGAACACCTGCGGGTGATGCTGGAGTTGATGAAGACCTTCACGCCTTGGGAGTACGACCGGACCCGCTCCGGCGTCGAACTCGCCGACCCCGGCGCCACCCTGGCGGGTCGGTTCGCTCCGACGGTCCGCCGTCCGGTCGGCGAACTTCCGGGCGGCGGAGCGGTGTTGGGCGTCGCGGACGTGGTCGTCACCAACGACCCGATCACCGGCCAGGGTTCCAACAACGCGGCCAAGTGCGCCGCCGGCTACCTGGAGGCGATCCTCGCCCATGGCGACAAGCCCTTCGACCGGGACTTCCAGCAGGCCGCTTTCGACCGCTTCTGGACGACGGCCGGGCGCGTCGCCACGGTCTGGAGCAACGCGATGCTCATGCCGCCGCCCCTGCACGTCCTCCAGCTGCTCGTCGCGGGTGGTGAACTCCCGGCCGTGAGGGACCGGTTCGCCAACGCCTTCGACGACCCGGCGGACCTGGAGGAGTGGTTCCTCGACCCGGGGAAGTCGGAGGCCTATCTGGCCTCGGTGGCGCCGCAGGCCTGACCGCCGGTCCGCGGGTCCGACGGGGCGTCGGTCCGAGGTCACGGTATCGCCAAGTTCCGTGCGAACGCGGCCCGACCGTGGTGGGTTCGTGTCAACCCCGGCCGACCGGGGGAAACATCCGGGCACAGAACCGAACAACAGGAGATCTGCGGTGGCGGTCGACGGCAGCAACATGGCGCACGTTGTGATCGATACGGCGGTGAAAGAGCGCACACGTCTCCACAGCGGTCGTAGCCGGACGACGGCGCTGGTGGTGCTGGGGCTCCTCGCCGGCTTCGGGCTGTTCCTGGCGCTGGTGGTCGGCAAGTCCGACCCGACCGGCGCCCCGACCTGCGACGGCAAGACCATGACCCGGGACACCGAGTGCCGGATCTGGTCCAACCACGGTGGCGGGGGCACCTACAGCTACGACGAGATGATCGACCGCCGGGAGTCCTCGAACGACATGTGGCGGGTGGTCGGCTTCGGCGGCGCCGGCCTCGCCGTGGTCCTGATGGTGGTGGCGGCCACCAGGCTCAACCCGAACCGCCCCTGGGGCAAGCCGGTCGCCGCGATCTGCCCGCGGTGCCACCAGCCGACGCTGCGGGAGAAGCTGACCGTGCACAGCATCACCCGGGGGCGGACGACCCACCGCTACAGCGGCATCGTCACCCTCTGCACGCCCGTCTGCGGCTTCACCTCGGTGCGTCAGCGCTGACGGCCAGCGGGGTCGGAACCGGGGTCGGGTGCTCATGGGCACCCGGCCCCGGCCGTATCCGGGGCGTCCGGCCGTACCCGGGGGTGTCCGGCCGCGTCCGGGCGGACGCTCAGCGGGAGTGGGAGGCGAGGCTGAGCAGGAGGTGGGCGGACTCCGGGTGCTGGAAGTCGGAGTGCGCGCCCGAGGGGTGCAGCCGGGTGGCCAGGCCGCCCCGGTAGACGTGCCCGGCGTCGATGTTGACGATCGGGTGGTCCAGCTCGGCGTGCGGATAGGGCGAGTCGGCCGCGCGGAGCCGGGTGCTGAACTGCGGGACCGGGGCGGCGCCCGTGCCGGAGTGGCCGATGCCCGGGAGGCCCTCGGCCCGCAGGTGCCAGAAACCGGTGGCCCGGTCCCAGCGCGAGTGGGTGAGGACCAGCGGGCCGCGCAGCGGGGCACCGGGACGGCCCGGGCCGAGGAAGAGTCGGGGGAAGAGCCGGACGAAGGCGTCCCGGGGCGCGGCCATCTGGAAGACCAGGGCGCTGTCGACGGTGAACGGGCGGGTCGGGTCGCCGGGCCGGCTCCAGCTCAGCACCGGGGGACCGGCCGGGCGGGCGGCCGCGTACTGGACGGCCTCGCAGAGGAAACGGCCGCCGAACGAGTGCCCGAGCAGGTGGAGGTACTGGCCGTGGCGGTTGGCGAGGACGCGGGGCGCGTCCGGCCGGCCGCGCCCCGCGTCGAGGTATCCGAGCAGATGGCCGAGGATCCGCCCGGCCTGCCCCCGGGCGCTCATCGCGTGCGCCCGTTCGCGGATCCGCCGGTAGCCGCCCAGGGTCGGCAGGCTCGACGAGGGCCAGCGCACCACCACGCACCAGGGACGGAACCCGGCCGCGAGCCCCGGGTAGGCGGCCGGGGCCGAGCGGTGCAGGTCGGCCGCCCGGCCGATCAGCGCGGCGGCGGTGCGCTCGGCGGCCTCGGGGCTGGTCTGCCAGCCGTGCACGTAGACGAAGAGGTCGGTGGCCCACTCGGGGATGCGCAGATGGCGGGCGAGGTGGTCGGCGACCCGCGCCTCGGGGGCGGGGGTCCTCGTCCCCGGCACCAGCAGGCGGCCGCTCTCGTCCAGGTCCACGGTCGCGGGCCGCACGGTGGTCGCGGGCCCTACGGCGGTCGGGGGCGTTGGTCGCAGGGGTGCCGTCACGGGTTCAGCTCCAGGATGCTGTCGATGCCGCAGTGCAGGGAGTAGGCCAGCGCCAGCGGGTTGCGGTACTCGCGGGCGAACCACCGGACCAGCTGCTGAGTGATCTCCCCGGCGGTGAACTTGCCGGTGAGGTAGAGGTCGAGGAAGGCGAAGGCGTACTCGGCGGCGAACTCCTGCGGGATCTGGAGCTGCGGCCCGAGCACGCCGTCCGCGCCGAGGTCCACCAACGCCCGCCCCAGGTGGTCGAGTTCGGCTGCCGCCGACTGCCCGGTGTGGCAGGCGTTCAGCAGCACGAACGGCCGGAACACGGCGTCCGGCCGGCTGAGGTGCCGACGGCGGTGGCGGCGCACCAGCTCGGCGTCGATGTGCCGTTCGTCGGAGAGCCGGACGGCGAGCTGCTGGTACGGGGAGTCGTTGGCGACGAACTGGCCGTGGCACCAGAAGTACATGACGTCCTCGTCCAGCACGGCCGTGGACAGCGCCTCCAGCAGCAGGTCCGACTCAGTGCGCACGGTCAGCTGGGAGCGGTCCTCCAGCAGCTTGCGCACCTCGGGCGCCCGGCCGATGCCGGTGAGCTGGTCGTCGGTGTTCAGGCTGGTGACGGGCTTGGCCCGGGCCGGGTACGGCGGCTGGATCAGCGGGTAGGCGGCGCCGGTCTGCTCGACCTGGTGGCGGTGGCCGAGGAAGTCCGCCCAGGGGTCGGCCTGGGCGCTCTCCACGGCGAGCATCGGCCAGGGTAGGTGGAGGTCGGAGTCGAAGCTGATCCGCAGCGAGCCGTGCTCGGTGAGGGTGCGGTTGAGGTACTCGCGGAAGAGCACCAGGTCGGGGTCGGTGCCCTCGAACATGGTCTCCAGGAAGTACCGCCCCTCCTCGGCGAGTTCGGCGACCTTGCGCTCGGCGACGGCGGCCAGAGGATTGAAGTCGACGGCGGTCGCGAAGGGGTAGGGGTTGAGCGGGTCGGGGTCGTAGGCGATCAGGCGGTCGCGCCAGACGGTGCGCAGCCGGGCCGCCCTGGCCAGCAGGGTGGTCGCGGAGACGGCGAGATAGGCCCAGTGGCTGCGGGTCCTGGGGGTGCGCTCGCCGGGACGGAACGCGGATATCTGCACGGAATCATCGCGCAGACGCCTGAGCGACACCACCAGGTCCAGCGGGGCTCGGCCCTTGGGCGGGAGGTCCGCCGCGGGGACCGCCTGCCGGGGCAGCCGCGTGTAGTCGGCGGAGGGGTTCTGCAGGATGTCGACGTGGAGCTCCCGGGGCACGCTGATTACTCCTGCTCCTGGGTTCGTGCGGCTTGAGGTACGTCCACCACGGCGGAGAGGTCCTGGAGGACGGCGCCATGGCTCCGGTCGAAGACGGTGATCCGCAGGGTGTGCGGGCCGGGCGAGGCCGGGGTCAGCGCGAACCGGGCGGGCTCGCCGGTCGGGGTGTAGTCGGCGACGGGCGGGTCCAGCGCGGCGTCGGCGGTCACGGCGGCGACCAGGCGCAGGTCGGGGAGGCTTCCCGGATCGGCGTGCGGGGTGTCCTCGGCGGGTTCCAGGCGGAGCTCCAGATGGGTGGTGGCGCCCACGGCGGGGTCGTCGGTGAGGGTGAGCCGGGGCCGCCAGGCGGGGCGGTCGACGGCCGGCTGGGCGGAGCGGTGCATCGAGCCGCGGGAGCGGCGGGGGACCGGGGCGGGTGCGCTCCGGCTGAGCTCCGGGCGGACGGGCGCGGGCGGGGCCGCTGCCGGCGCGGAGCGGTCGAGCTGCGACAGCGCGGCGCGGGCCTCGGCCGCCAGCGGGTGGCCCGGGTCCATCAGGGCCTCGCGTCCGGTGAGGACGGCCTCCAGCAGCTCCCGGGCGGCAGCACGGAGCCCGCCGTCGGCGAGTGCCTGGGCCAGGCCGACCGCGAGGGTGGGGAACAGCGGCAGCGGACCGGGACGCCCGGCGCCGATGCAGACGGCGACGTCGTCGGCCTCCCGGTGCCCGGCGAGCAGCGCGGCGGTCGGCGAGGAGCCTGCGACCGCGACCCGGTCGGCGATGATGCGCTCGTACACCTGGACCGCCCCGACGGGGTCCCCCGCCCGCAGCCGTGCGTGAGCGAGGCTCTGGCGGACGCTCAGGGTGACGGGGTGGCGCGCGCCGTGGCTCTGCGCGCAGGCCTCCGCGAGCTCCTCCAGCCGGACGACGGCCCGCAGCGGTCGGGCACCGCAGGCCAGCAGCAGCGCCTGGCTCTCGCGGGCCGTGACGGTCGCGAGGGAAGGGCTGCCGAGCGTGTCGGTGGCAGCGGAGACCAGGTCGGCGGCCAGGCGCAGGGCGGCCTCGTGTTCCCCGCTCAGGTGCCGCGCGAAGGCGAGTGTGCATCCGGTGATGACGAGGTCGGGGAAGCCGATGCCGCCGGGCCGGGTCCAGTCGTCGGCGAGCGGCGACAGCTCGGCGATCGCGGCGTCGTGGTCCCCGTTCAGGACCAGGGCCATGGCCCGGTGGTGCCGAAGCCCGAGGAGGAGGTTCTTCTCGGGGCCGAAGGCCCGGCGGGCGACGGCCAGCGTCTCGCGGTAGCACGCGGCGGATTCGGCGTAGCGGCCGGCCTCGAAGAGGTTGAGCGCGATGCTGTCCGAGACGTCGACGGTGTCGGGGTGGTCGGCCCCCAGGATCCGGGCGCGATCGGCCAGGACGGCCCGGTAGAGCGCGTCGGCACGGTCGTGGTTCCACCGGTGGCGGAGGGCGTGGGCGAGGCTGTCGCGGGCGGTGATCGTGTCGGGGTGGTCCGGGCCGTGGACCCGCTCGTGGTCGGCGACCAGTGTCTGCTGTTCGCCGACCTCCTGGCGGCGCCGGCCGGCGCGGCGGTGGTGGAGGGCGAGGTTTCCCCGCTCGTCCAGGGTGTCCGGGTGGTCGGGGCCCTGGATCCGGGTCCGGTCGGCGATCAGTTCCGTGAGCAGCGCGGCGGCGCGGTCGAGGTCGCCGATGTCGCCGACGTCCCGGGCCAGTTGGGATCGTGCGGCGAGGCTGTCGGGGTGGTCCGGCCCCTGGACGCGGGCGTGGTCGGCGGCCAGCAGCTCGCGGTGGGCGGCGGCCTGTCGGTACAGCCCCGCGATCCGGCGGTCGTCGGCGAGGTCGCTCCGCGTGGTGAGGACCGCCGGGTGGTCGGGGCCCTGGACACGGATCCGGTCGCGCAGCAGGGCCTCGTTGAGCCGGGCGCTGAGCGGGTGGTCGCCGGACGTCCGGTGGATCCAGGCCAGCAGGAATCGGACGGCGAGGGTTTCCGGGTGGTCGGGGCCGTTGATCCGCAGGCGGTCTGCGAGCAGGCTCTCGCACAGCCGCAGGGCACGCCCGAGGTCACCGCTGGCACGGCACGAGTAGACCTGCCACCAGCGGGTGTTCAGGGTGTCGTCGTGGTCGGCGCCGAGCACCCGCGCGCGGTCGACGGCCACGGCGCCGAACAGCTCGGCGGCCCGGCGGTGGTCGCTGGCCTCGCGACAGGCGGCGCCGTGCCACCATCTGGCGCTGAGAACCTCGGGGTGGTCGGGGCCCTGCGCCCTCTCCCAGTCAGCGAGCAGCGACGTGTACAGCTCCAGGGCGGCGCGGAAGCCGCCCGCCGCCACCATCGAGCGGGCGTGCCCGAGACGGGTGTCCAGGGTGACGGGGTGGCCCGGTCCGAGTGCGTGCAGCGCGTCGGTGACCAGGGCGCGGAACAGCTCTCCGGCCCGGCCGTGGTCGCCCGCCTCCTGCCAGGTCCGGGCAAGACCGAACCGGGTGTTCAGGGTCGTGACATGATCCGGGCCCAGCACCCGCTCCGTGTCCGGGACCAGACGCTCGTACAGCTCGGCGGCCCGGCGGTGGTCGCCCGCCTCGCGGTGGGTGTACGCCAGTGAGCGCCGGGTGGCCAGTGTGTCCGGGTGGTCCGCACCCCGGACCCGTGTCCCGTCTGTCAGCACGTCCTCGTAGAGCTTGAGCGCCCTGGCGAACTCGCCGGCCTCCTCGGTCGCCGAGGCGAGGGAACTGCGGCAGCCCAGGGTGAGCGGGTGGTCCGCACCCAGGACGCGGGTGTCGTCGGCGATCAGCGTCTCGTACAGGGCCCGGGCCCAGTGGTGGTTCTTGGCGGCCGAGGTGGCCCAGGCCAGGCCGCCCCGGACGGCCAGGGTGCGGGCGTGCTCGGGGCCATGGACCCGGATGCAGTCGGCCACCAGCACGGTGTACAGCTCCACGGCAAGCCGGTGGTCGCCCGCCTGGACGTGTCCGATGGCCTGCCACCAGCGGGCCAGGAGTGTGTCGGGGTGCTCGGGGCCGTGGACGCGGTTGTGCTCGGCCGCCAGCTCGGTGTACAGCTCGGCGGCGAGGCGGTGGTGGGCGGCTTCGGTGAAGGAGTTCGCCCGCCACCAGCGGGCGTTGAGGGTGAACGGGTGGTCCGGGCCGTGCACCCGGATCCGGTCCGTCACCAGCAGGTCGTGCAACTCCAGCGCCCGCCGGTGGTCACCCGCGCCCGTGACCGCCTGGGCCAGGCCCAGGCGCGCGTTCAGAGTCTCGGGATGGTCCGGCCCGTTGACGCGGGTGAGGTCGGCCACGAGCGTCCGGAACAGGGCGATGGCGCGTCGGTGGTCGCCGGCCTCCCGGCAGCTGTCGGCGAGCCAGTAGCGCGTGTTGAGGGTGTCGGGGTGGTCGGGGCCCAGCACCCTGGCACGGTCGATCGTGAGCGCGTCGCACAGCTCCGTCGCGCGGCGGTGGTCGTCGGCGTCGCCGTGCGCCGACGCGAGCCAGAACCGGGTGTCGAGGGTGTCCGGATGGTCCGGGCCCTGCAGCCGGGTGCGGTCGGCGACCAGCTCGGCCGCCAGCTCGAAGGCGAGGCGGTGGTGGCCGGCCTCGGCGTGCGCCATGGCCAGGTTGAGCCGGGCGTTGAGGGTGTCCACGTGGTCGGGGCCCTGGAGCCGGGTGCGGTCGGCCAGCAGGCCCTCGCGGACGACGCGCGCCTCCCGGAGGCGGCCCGCTGCCTGGAGGGCGTAGCCGAGCCCCTTGCGGGAGTCGAGCGTGCCAGGGTGCTCGGGCCCGTACACCCTGGTGCGGTCGGCCACCAGCTGCTCGCGCAGCTGTACGGCGAGCCGGTGGTTCCCGGCCTCGCCGTGCAGCCAGGCCTGCCAGATCCGGGTGTGGAGGACGGTGGGGTGGTCGGGCGTCAGGACCCGCCCCCGGTGGGCGACCAGCTCGTCGCACAGCTTGGCCGCGCGCCGGTGCTCGCCCACGTGGCTGAAGGCCCGGGCCAGGGCGAGGCGGGCACCGAAGGTCTCGTAGTGCTCGGGGCCGTGGAGCCGCTCGCGGTCGGTGTGGAGTCGCTGCCATACGGCGAGCGCCTCGCGCGGGCGGCCCGCGGCGTGCAGGGCCCGGGCGAGACCGGAGCGCTCGTTCAGGGTGTCCGGGTGGTCGGGGCCCTGGGTCCGGGCCCGGTCGGCCACCAGGCGTTCCAGCTCCTCGACTTCGAGGCCCGGCGCCCCGGCGGCGCGTAGCGCGTACCCCAGGTAGCTGCGCTCCTCCAGCGTGTCGGGGTGGTTCTCGCCCTGGACGTGTGCGCGGTCGCGGACCAGCAGGCGGTGCTGCTCGACCGAGCGGTGGGGCGCGCCCGCCTCGCGGTGGGCGCGGGCCAGGCCGGTGCGTGCGTCGAGGGTGTGCGGATGGTCGGGGCCGAGCACCCGGGTGTGGTCGGCGATGAGGGCCGTGAACTCGGCGACGGCGGTGACGGCTTGACCGGACTTTCGGTGGACGGAGGCCAGACGTCCGCGTGCGTGGAGGGTCTGCGGGTGGTCGGTGCCCTGCACCCGGGTGCGGTCCGCGACCACCGCCTCGTACGCGGCCATCGCCGCCGGGTAGTCGCCGGCCTCGGCGTGGGCGGCGGCGAGCCAGCCGCGGGTGTTCAGGGTGTCGGGGTGGTCGGCGCCCAGGACGCGGGTGCGGTCGGCGACCACCTGCTCGTAGAGCGTGATGGCCAACCCGTGCTGACCCGCCGCGAGTTGGGCGAAGGCGAGCCCGTTTCGGCGGGCCAGGAGGTCCGGGTGGTCGACGCCGAACACCCGTTCCGTGTCCACCACCAACTGCTCGAACTCGGCCACGGATTCCCGGTGTCGACCAGCCACTTGCAGCGCGTAGGCCAGGCTTGCGCGGCTCCACAGGGTATCGGCGTGGTGCGCCCCAAGCACCCTGGCACGCTCGGCCACGACCGTCCGGAACTCCCGGACCGCGAGCGCGTGTTGGCCCGCCTTGCGGTACGCCTGGGCGAGCGTGTGCCGGTCGGCGAGGGTGGCGGGGTGGTCCTGTCCCTGGACCCGGGTCCGCTTGGCGACCACCTCCCGGCACAGCTCGACCGCCCGTGCCGGTTCACCGGTCTGGGCGTGCAGTTTGCCGAGCCGCCCGAGGGCGGTCAGGGTGTCGGGGTGGTCCTCGCCGAGCAACCGCCTCTGCCCGTCCGCCATCGCCGCCACCAGCGGTACGGCGTACACCCGCTGCGCCCGGTCGGTGAGTTCCCCCGCCGCCAGCCCGTAGAGCGCGACGGTCTCTGCCGTCGGCTCCTCCGACGGCCCGCCGGCGGCCAGCCCGCGGATGTGCGGAAGCAGTGCCCGCCGCAGCCCCGGTTCGGCGTCCGGCCAGAGCCGGGCGGCTGCTCCCGCCAGGTGCCGTTCCGCCCGCTGCCGTAGTCGGCGGGCTCCCTCCGAGTCGCGGAGCACCGCCTGGAGCAGCCGGTGCACGGCGACGGTGTCGCCGAGGGTGATCAGGTTGTAGTCGGCCAGTAGCCGGAGTGCGCGCTCCACCTCCTCCGGCCGGCGCGCTCCGAACGGGGTGAGGGCCGCGCGCGGCAGCGCCTCCGGGGCGTACCAGGCCAGGGTCCGCAGCAGCTCGACGGCGAAGGGGGCGGTGTGTTGGACGGTGCGGAGTGTGGTCTGCCAGAGCCGGGCGACGGTGTCCTCGGCGCCGGGGCCCACCGGGCCCGTGGCGCGCAGCAGTTCGCGGTAGGCGGCGAAGGTGGTGCCGGTCTGCTGGACGTAGGCGCCGGCCTGGGCGAGGGCCAGTGGCAGGTGGCCGAGTTCGTCGGCCAGGGCGCGGGCCTCGTTCCGCTCGGCGGCGTCCACGGCGGCGCGCGGGTACGCGGTGCCGCAGAGCAGCTGGGCGGCCTCGGGGGCGTCGAGGACGTCGACGCGTACCGGCCGGATGCCAGGGTGCCAGCCGCCGGCGCGGCGGCTGGTGACCAGCTGGTGGCCGCAGCCGAGTAGCCGGCCGAGGTAGGGGGTGAGGTGGGCCGGGTCCTCGGCGTTGTCGTAGACGAGCAGCCAGCGGTCGTGGGCGCGCAGCCAGGCGATGGCCCATTCGACCTGCTGGCCGGGCGGGGCGGTGAGCGCCCAGCTGGGGTGGAGGTGGACGGCGAGTCCGGCGAAGGCCTCGGCGAGTTGTCCCTCGGACTCGGCGGTGATCCACCAGATCAGCCGGTAGTGCTCGGCCTGGCTGTAGGCGTAGTGCAGGGCGAGGCTGGTCTTGCCGACGCCGCCGAGGCCGTGCAGGGTGGTCGCCTGGGTGACCAGGCCGCCGCCGTCGTCGTGCGCCAGGGCCTTGGTGACGGCCCGCAACTCGGCCTTTCGGCCCACGAGTTGGTCGGCGGTGCGGGGTGGCAGGTTGGGAGTCGGGGCGGTCGCCGCGATCGTCACGGCGGCCTGCGCGGCTTCGGCCGGGAGGATTGCGGCGTGCGGGTCGCCCACCGCCGCCGACGGTGAGGCGCGGCGCCGCTGCTCGTACGGTTCCGGGTCGGGCATGCCGCTCTCGGGCCGGACGTGCGTCGTCATGGCCATCAACACTTCGGTGCCCCCACCCCCGTGAACTCATTAGCCCGCCCACCGTAGTGCAGAGCAAACGCGCTGTCAGCGGAATCAGCGGCGGGAGGGGCGTCAGTCGGCGAGCCCCAGCGGGTCGGGGGCGGTGTCGAGCAGCTCCGGGCCGTCGGGCGCGCGCACGCTGTTGACGGTGGGTGGGACGGCGCGTACCCGCAGGGCGCCGTCGGCGGGGCGGCGCAGCAGGTGGTGGAGGTCGGCCGGGTCGGTGTGGGCGGGGGAGAGCCAGGTGGGCACGTCGTCGGGGGCGATGGTGAGCGGCATCCGGTCGTGGATGCGGCCGGCCGCGTCGGTGGCGTCGGTGGTGATGATGGTGGCGGTGGCGAGCCAGGCGAGCGGGTCGTCGTCGGCACGGGTGCGGTCGCGCCAGAACTCGTAGAGGCCGGCCATCAGCATCACGCCGCCGGTGCTGAGGAAGTACGGCTGCTTGTACTTCTTGTGGTCGGCGGTGGCGGGGACCTCGCGCCACTCGAAGTAGCCGTCGGCGGGGATGACGCAGCGGCGGGCGGTGAAGGCCTTGCGGAAGGCCGGCTTGGTGTCGACGGTCTCGGAGCGGGCGTTGATCATGCGGGCGCCGCCGGACGGGTCCTTGGACCAGGACGGGACGAGCCCCCAGCGCAGCGGACGCAGTTGGCGCAGCACCTCGCCGGTCTCCCGGTCGAGGCGTTCCAGCACGGCCGGGATCGGGTCGGTGGGCGCGACGTTCCAGCTCGGCGCGAAGGTTTCGGCCGGGTCCCAGCGGAGCTCTCCGAGCAGCGAGACGAGGTCCTGGGGCGTGGTGGTGGAGACGAAGCGGCCGCACATGCCCCCAAGCCTGCCACCCGGGACGGACAACCGGGGCTTTCAGCGCGCCGGGGGGCCGCCGGGGGTGTGGCCGAAGGTGCGGCGGAAGACGTCGATGAAGGCGCTGGCCGAGGCCCAGCCGCAGCGGTGGGCGACGGCGGTGACCGGCACACCCTCGGCGAGCAGTACCAGGGCGTGGTGCAGCCGCAGCTGGGTGCGCCACTGGGGGAAGGTCATCCCGAGGTCGGCGCGGAACAGCCGGGAGAGGGTGCGGTCGCTGGCGCCGACGGCGCGGCCGAGTTCGGCGAGGGTGCGGCGGTCGGCCGGGTCCTCGTGCAGCAGCCCGCACAGCGCGTGGAGCAGCGGCGTGGTCGGGGTGGGCAGGTGCAGCGGCTGCCGGGGCGAGGCGCGCAGCTGGTCGAGCAGGACGGCGCGCAGTCGGGAGCGTTCGGGGCTGTCGTCCTCTGGGGCGCGGGTGTAGGCGATGATCAGTTCGCGCAGCAGCGGGCCGACGGCGAGGACGGTGGGCCGGTCCAGGGCGAGCGGGTTCTCGGTGGCGGGCAGGCCGACGAGGTGGAGTTCGAGGTCGCCGTGCGCCTGGTGGGCGTGGATGGTGCCGGCCGGGATCCAGAGCGCGCGGTTGCCGGGGGCGACCCAGGAGCCGGCATCGGTGGTGATCGCGACCACGCCGCGGGCGGCGTAGGCGATCTGGTGGTCGTCGTGGCGGTGGGCGTCGATCCCGGTCCCGGAGGGCAGCAGCTGGGCGCGGGTCGGGGCGACGGGATCGTGGCGGATCTTCGACATCAGCTGGCAGATTATCGGAAGTGCGACCGGGGGCGCGGACCCCAGCATGGCGGGGTGCTGAAACCACCGTCAGAAGAAGCGTCGGAGAAGCCGACCGGCCTGCTGTACCACACGTCGATCACGCTGCTGTCCGTCGGACACGCCTGCGTCGACGTCTACCAGGGTGCCGTCGCCGCCCTGGTGCCCTTCCTGGTGGCCGAGCGCGGCTACGGCTACGCCGCCGTGTCGGGCGTGGTGCTCGCCGCCTCCCTGCTCTCCTCGGTCGCGCAGCCGCTGTTCGGGATGCTCACCGACCGCTGGCCGCTGCCCTGGCTGCTTCCGGTCAGCACACTGCTCGGCGGCGCGGGCATCGCGCTCAGCGGGGTGGGCGGCTCCTACGGGCTGACGCTCGCCTGCGTGGCGCTGTCCGGTGTCGGGGTGGCCGCGTACCACCCGGAGTCGGCGCGGGTGGCCCGCTCGGTCGCGCAGGGGGCCGGGGCCGGCCACCGGGGGATGGCCTGGTTCTCGTTGGGCGGCAACCTGGGCTTCGCGGCGGCGCCGCTGCTGGTCGCCGCCGTGGTCGGCACCGGCGGGCTACGGCTGACCCCGCTGCTGGCGGTGCCGGCCCTCGCGGGCGCCGCGCTGTGCCTGCCGGTGCTGCGCGAGCTGGCGCGGCGGCGTGCCGCCGGGGCGGGTGCGGCGCGCAAGCCGGGCCGGGACGACCGGGCCTCCTTCGTGAAGCTGTCGCTGGCCGTGGTGTGCCGTTCGATCGTCTTCATCGGCCTGAGCACCTTCCTGTCGCTGTTCGCCACCCAGCGCCTCGGCGGCGGGACGGCGGCCGGCACCGCGGCGCTGGTGGTGCTGTACGCGGGCAGCGCGGTGGGCTCGGTGCTGGGCGGCGCGCTGGCGGACCGGTGGGGCCGGGTCGCGGTGGCGCGCTGGTCGTACCTGGTCGCGGCGGTGGCGGTGGCCGGGGTGCTGCTGGTGCCGGGGCCGGCGCTGTACCTGTTCACGGCGCTCACCTCGGCGGGTCTGTACGCGCCGTTCTCGCTGCAGGTCACGCTGGGGCAGGACTACCTGCCGTCCCGGATCGGCACCGCGAGCGGGATCACCCTCGGGCTGACGGTCAGCATCGGCGGCCTGGTCAGCCCGCTGATCGGCGCGGTCGCGGACGCCACCTCGCTGCGGACGGCGCTGCTGCCGCTGGTGGCGATGCCGGTGCTCGGCTGGGCGCTGTTCCGCACCCTGCCGGAGCCCGCCGTGCCGGAGGAGGAGGCGCCGTCCGTGGCGGGTGCGACCGCCGAGCTATAGGCGCCCTCGCAAAAGGTTCAGCAATTATACGTTCGTAACTATGGCGATAGATTCATCATCATGGCCGTTCCCGACCTCCGTCAACCCGATCAACCAGCGGAAGGGATGCCGACCATGAAGGTGCTCGCCCTCGGCGGAGCCGGAGAGGTGGGCCGCGTCGCCGCCCGTGCCGTCGCCGGGCTCCCCGGCGTCCAGGAACTGGTGATCGCCGACCGCGACCTGGAGGCCGCCCGCCGCACGGCCGCCCTGCTCTCCGCCAGCGCGGCGGTGCCGGTGCGCGCACGGCGGGTCGACGTCATGGACGCGGCCGAACCGGACGCCGCCCTGGGAGTGGGGGTCCTCTCGGGATGGATGGGCGGACCGGCCGTGGCCGGAGCAGGGGAGCGGGTCAGCCGAGGGTGGTGACCAGCATCAGCGTGGCGACGG
This sequence comes from Kitasatospora sp. NPDC018058, assembly GCF_044327205.1. Lineage (NCBI taxonomy): Bacteria > Bacillati > Actinomycetota > Actinomycetes > Kitasatosporales > Streptomycetaceae > Kitasatospora > Kitasatospora sp. NPDC018058. The sequence continues at coordinate 90,184 of NZ_JBIRFA010000016.1, forward strand.
CGAGCAGGGCGATCGCGAAGGCCCGCTGCAGGGTGCGTCCGCTGAGCTTGTCGGCGAGCCGCTTGCCGTCCCGGGCGCCGAGGATCGCGGCGCCGGTGAAGGGCGCGGCCACGGCCCAGTCGATCGCGCCGGTCGTGCCGAGGCGGGGCAGCAGGGCGGCGAGGGAGTTGGCGGTGATGACCAGCAGGCTGGTGCCGACCGCCTCGGCCATGGTGAAGGCGAGCACCGAGACCAGCGCGGGCACGGCGAGGAAGCCGCCACCGACGCCGAGTAGTCCGGTGACCGCACCGAGTCCGGCGCCGGCCGCCGTCGAGCGGCCCGCTCCGGCGGCGGGTCGTTCCTGCCGCTCCGCCTTGGGCGGCACCAGCATCCGCCAGGCGGCGAGCGCCGCCAGTACCGCGAAGGCGCCGGTCAGCAGTGCGCCCGGCAGGTGGGCCGACAGTGCCCCGGCGGCCGCGGCGGCGGGCAGTCCGGCGGCGGCGAACAGCGCGCCGGTGCGCCACCGCACCCGCCCGGCCCGGGCGTGGGCGAGCAGGCCGGTCAGCGAGGTGGCGGCGACGATCACCAGGCTCGCCGTGGTGGCCAGTGCGGGGGAGAAGCCGAGCAGGTAGACCAGGGCGGGTACGGCCAGCATGCTGCCGCCGCCACCGAGTCCGCCGAGCGCCAGCCCGACCACCGCGCCGGCGGCGAGCGCCAGGATCAGCGTGGTCATATCACGTGTCCGGCGCCGCCGTCGGGCGTGGTGACCGGCAGGCCCGCCCGCTGCCAGGCGCCCATGCCCCCGGCGACGTTGAGCGTCTCGACACCGCGCGCGGCGAGCAGCTCGGCCGCCCGCTGGGAGCGGTTTCCGGAGCGGCAGATCGCGAGGACGGTCCGGCCGGTGGCCTCGGGCGGCAGCTCGACTCCGGCGGCCAGGCCGATCAGCGGCAGGTGCAGCGCGCCGGGGGCGTGCCCGGCACGGAACTCGGCGGCCTCGCGGACGTCGAGCAGCACGGCGGCGCCGGTGCGGGCCAGTTCATGGGCCTGGGTGGGGGTGGTCTGCCCGGGGGCGGACGGCAGCGGGGACATGGGTTCCTCCAGTGATGCGGGCCGGACCGCAGTGGTCCGGCGCGTCGGGGGTGCCGCGGTGCGCGACGCGGGTGCCCGAACGGGCGGTGGCGGTGGCACGGGCCTCTCCTCGGCTCCGCCCGTACCCGGACGGTGTCCGGTCCGGCGGCGGCCGGTTCCCCCTCGACGTCCACCATAGTACCCCCGGGGGTATTGTCGAAATTGTTCGGCGATACCCCCGCCCGTATCGACCCGGAGGTCGTATGCTGGCCCATATACCGAGGGGGGTATCTCGGTATCCGCGACCGCGCTGCGACGCCCGACGCCGCTCAGGAGGGTCCCCCGTGTACTTCGCCCAGTTATCGCGAGTTCGAGGATCCTCCCCAGCTCAGGGCCATGCACGGGTTCCCCCTGGGGTGATCAACCGAATTCACGGAGCCCGGATATCGAGGGGGAAGGACGGTTCGGTCGCACCGCCGCCGCGTGATAGGGCAAGAGGGGAGCGGCTCCAGCAGGTTCGTGTATCGGCGTCGGCGGCCACGTGGCCGATCGTAGGGAGCCGTACCTCGACAGAGGCGGGCCGGGCGGTTGCGCCCGTCGGAATAGATACCCCCAGGGGTATGCTTGAGTGTGTGGCCAGCTGGTCAGACCCCAACGAAGGAGACACCCCGTGATCTTCAGTCAGTACTACCTTGACTGCCTCTCCCAGGCGTCCTACCTGATCGCCGACGAGACCACCGGCCAGGCTGTGATCGTCGACCCCCGCCGGGACGTCGACGAGTACCTCGCCGACGTGACGGCGCGTGGCCTGACCGTCGTCGGCGTCATCAACACCCACTTCCACGCCGATTTCCTCGCCGGCCACCTCGAACTCGCCGCCCGCACCGGCGCCTGGATCGGCTACGGCCACCGTGCCGAAACCGAGTACCCCATCCGCCACCTCACCGACGGTGAACGCGTCTCCCTCGGCGACGTCACCCTCCAGATCATGGAGACCCCCGGACACACCCCCGAGTCGATCAGCATCCTCGTCTACGAGTATGCGACCGACGAAGCCCCTTACGGCGTACTCACCGGCGACGCCCTGTTCATCGGCGACGTCGGCCGCCCCGACCTGCTCGCTTCCGCCGGCGTCACCGCCGAGGATCTCGGCGCCATGCTCTACGACAGCGTTCACCGCAAGCTCATGGCCCTGCCCGACGAGGTCCGCGTCTTCCCCGCTCACGGCGCCGGCTCCGCCTGCGGCAAGAACCTCTCCACCGAGAAGCAGTCCACCATCGGCACACAGCGCCGGACCAACTACGCCTGCCAGCCCATGGATGAGGACGCCTTCGTCCGCATCGTCGCCGCCGGTCAGCCCGCCACCCCTGCCTACTTCGGCCACGACGCCGCCCTCAACCGGCAGGACCACCCGCTGCTCGACCGCACGAATGCCGACCGCCCCCTGTGCCCCGAAGGCTTCAAGGAAGTCCGCGCCGCAGGCGCCGTCGTCCTCGACGCCCGCAGCCCCCAGGACTTCGGCGCGGGACACATCCGCGGCGCCATCAACGTCCCCATCGACGGCCGCTTCGCCGAACAGGCCGGCACCGTCCTCACCCCTGACAGCACCATCGCGATCATCGCGCCGCAGGACCGTGAGAACGAGGTCATCACCCGCCTCGCCCGCATCGGCTTCGATCGCATCGCCGGCTACCTGCGCAGCCCCAGCAGCGCCCTGTCCGCCCTGGCCGACGAGGTCACCCCCGCCAGCCGCCTCACTGCCGACCAGCTCAGGACCGCACTCGCCGGCGAGCAGCCCCCTACTGTCCTGGACGTGCGCAGCTGTGGCGAACGCGAAACAGGATTCATCGAGGGATCCCTGCACATCGCCCTGGCCGACCTCCCCCGCCGCCTGAACGAGATCCCCACCGACCGCCCCCTGGTCGTCCACTGCGCCAGCGGCCACCGCTCCTCCATCGCCGCCAGCCTGCTGCGCCACCACGGTCACACCGACATCTCCGACCTCATCGGTGGCTACAACGCCTGGCACACCCTCACCCACCCCGCTCGAGGCTGAACCCAGCCGTCCCGGCCCGCCCCCTGCCCGGGCCGCGGGCGTTCCTGAAGGTTGCTCCCGCCGTGTGCCCCCTGGACACCACCCCATCGGCGCCCGGTCCGGGGGCGGGGGCACAGCCGCGGCGGACGGACCGACTCCCCCAGGGTGGTCGCTACGATCTTGATCGCCCATAACAATGCGCCGACCATCGGCAACGTGCTCACTGCAGCCCTGCTCACGGCAGTTCCCATCCGCATCACCCACGAGGCCGATCGTTGGATCGCTGACAGCACCAGTGGTGGTTCCGGGGCCGACATGCTCCCAGGACCTCGTGTCGTGCCTGGCCACCGGTCTATGCCGAGTCCTCACGGAACGCGTGACTCGACGACTCGGCACACGGGTGCTTCGGGGTCTGCAGTCGGAGTCGAGCGGCGCCCTGGACGGATGATGACGCGTACTGCCACATCGAGACCGGACACAGGCATCCCACCGTCTGCGGACGGCCGTGTTCAGGGACCCGGCCGGCGATGGGGAGGGGGCGACGTCGTCGCTCCCCTCGCGACACCCGTCGATGAGCGCCTCGCCGGTCTCGACACGGATCTTGAGCACCTTGAGGAGCTGGCGAGTCTGCGCCGCATCGGCCCATCCTCGACGAGCCGCAACGTGTTCGACTACGACCGCATCCACCTGATCGCCAACCCCGCACCGGCCTCAGCGGGCTGAGCGAACGCCTACGCGGCCCGCGTCCATTGCCGTGGGTAAAGCATGAGTTCGGGCACAGCGTCAGTGCGCGGACCGAGCGCTGACGACCGGCCGGCGGATCGGCGCAAGGACGCCAGTGGCGACAGCCCGCCTTGTCATGGCTCATCGAGGCGCCGAAACAGCCTTGTTCGCCCGTTCGCGCTCCGCTACCTTTCTGCAGCTGGACGCAACAGGCGCTCAGCACCAACCCGCGGCATGCCCATGGCGCCCCAATCGGTTGAGCACCCGTCACCAGCTGCTGCTGACGTCCCGAACCTCTGCCGAGCTGTCTGGGCCCGTCTGCACGTGCGCGTTCCCCCACCTTCGGGCCTGTACGTCAACCGGCAGCCCTACGAAGGCATGCCCACGCACCAGGCTCCGACCCCCATATGGGAGGGCCGTCAGTTGCACACTCATGCCAGAAACGCTCATCGCCGCCGCATAGGCCGATCCGGCACAGCGGCGCTCTCCGCCGCCGGACTCGTGATCGCCGCTCTGACCGCCGCCGGGACATCGACCGCGGCAGTGCCGCCGCCCACATCCGATTCGTCTCAGGCGCTGGCCGCCCAGAACGCCGACGAGCTTGTGGCCAGCCGTCCGGCGTTCCTGCACTCCAGCGCGAACGAACAGTTCACCCGGCATCAGGTCGCCTCATCGGGTGGTACGCAGTACGTGCCCTACGAGCGCACGTACTCGGGCATTCCGGTGATCGGCGGCGACTTCGTGATCGTCACCAACAGCGCCGGCCAGGTCATGTTCAACTCCGTCGCCCAGGAGCACCCGATCGGCACATTGTCGGTCAGTCCCACCCTCAGCAGTGCCAGGGCCGAATCAGTGGCGTCGGCGCAGCTGAAGTCGGTGTCCAAGGTCGAGGGCACCCGGTTGGTGGTGTACGCGCTGGGCACGGCACCGGCCTCCCTGGCGTGGGAGTCCACCGTGGACGGCGTCGGCGACGACGGCTACAGCCGGCTGAGCGTGGACGTCGACGCGCACACCGGTGCCGTGCTGCACACTCAGGAGCACGTGATGCACGGCAGCGGCACCGGGGCCTGGAACGGCCCCGAGCCGCTCACCATCAACACCACGTCCTCCGGCGGCACGTTCTCGATGAGCCCCACCAACATCGCCAACATGCCGTGTCAGGACGCCGCGACCAACACGACGTTCACCAAGTCCACCGACACGTGGGGCAACGGCGACGCCACCAACAAGGAGACCGGCTGCGTCGACGCGGAGTACGTGGCGCAAGGCGAGTTCCGGATGCTCTCGCAGTGGCTGGGCCGCAACGGCATGGACGGCAACGGCGGAGCCTGGCCGATTCGCGTGGGCCTGGCCGACGTCAACGCCTACTACGACGGCACCCAGGTCCAGGTCGGACACAACAACGCCAACCAGTGGATCAGCGCCGTCGACGTCCTCGCCCACGAGATGGGCCACGGCATCGACGATCACACCCCCGGCGGCATCTCCGGCAACGGCACCCAGGAATGGATCGCCGACGTCTACGGCGCCTCGACCGAGTTCTTCATCAACGAGCCGTCCCCGTACGCTGTCCCCGACTTCCTCGTCGGTGACCAGGTCAACCTGGTGGGCAGCGGCCCGATCCGCAACATGTACAACCCGTCGCTGGTCAACAACGACCCGAACTGCTACTCCAGCAGCATTCCGAGCGCTGAGGTGCACTCCGCGGCCGGCCCCGGCAACCACTGGTTCTACCTGCTCGCGCAGGGCTCCAACCCCGCCGGCGGCCCGACCAGCCCCACCTGCAACGGCTCCACCGTCACCGGCATCGGGATCCAGAACGCCCTCAAGATCCTGTACAACGCCCAGCTGATGAAGAACTCCGCCAGCTCGTACCTGATGTACCGCACTTGGACGTTGCAGGCGGCCAAGAACCTCGACCCCTCCTGCGCCCAGTTCGACACGGTCAAGGCCGCATGGGACGCCGTCAGCGTCCCAGTTCAGTCCGGCGACCCGACCTGCACCGTCGGCAACGACTTCTCCATCGCCGTCTCGCCGAGCTCGGGTGCGGTCAACCCGGGCAGCTCGCTGACCACCACGGTCTCCACCACGCTCACCAACGGTTCGGCGCAGACGGTGAACCTGTCGACCTCCGGCCTGCCCGCGGGCGCCACCGCGTCGTTCAACCCGGCCTCGGTGTCAGCCGGGGGTACGTCCCAGCTGACCATCAGCACCGCCACCTCGACGCCGGCCGGCACGTACACGGTGACCGTCACCGGCGCCGGGACCTCAACGACTCACACAACCACCTTCTCGCTGACGGTCAACGGCACCGCCGGCCCCGGGATCACCAACGGCGGGTTCGAGACGGGCAACCTCACCGGCTGGACCACCTCCGGCGCTTCCACGACGGTCGTCAACAGCGGTGCCCACTCCGGCACGTACGCAGCACGACTGGGGTCGACCACGGCAACCAACGGTGACTCCAGCGCCGCACAGACCTTCACCGTGCCATCCACCATGGGCACGCTGTCCTTCTGGTACAACGTCACCTGCCCGGACAGCGTGACCTACGACTGGGCCACCGCCACCCTCGCCGACAACACCGCCGGCACCAGCACCACGGTCCTGGCCAAGACCTGTGCCGCCAGCTCCGGCTGGACCCAGGTGTCCACCCCGGTCACTGCGGCGCACAGCTACACCCTGACCCTCACCTCGCACGACGACAACTACAGCGGCGACTCGACGTACACGCTGTACGACGATGTCGCGCTGAGCGCCTCGGCCCCTCCGACTAACCCGATCGCCAACGGAGGCTTCGAGACCGGCTCGTACTCCGGCTGGACCACCGCAGGCACCGCGACGGTCGTGAACTCCGGTGCGCACTCGGGCACCTACGCCGCCCAGCTCGGCGGCACCGGCCCGACCAACGGTGACTCCTCCGCGTCGCAGACGTTCACCGCCACCGGCGGCGGCACCCTGCACTTCTGGTACAACGTCACCTGCCCGGACACGGTCAGCTACGACTGGGCTACGGCGACGCTGAAGGACAACACCACCAACACCACCGCCACGGTCCTGGCCAAGACCTGTGCCACCGGCTCCGGCTGGACCCAGGCCAGCAGCGCCCTGACCACGGGACACTCCTACACCCTCACGCTGACCTCGCACGACGACAACTACAGCGGCGACTCGACGTACACGCTGTACGACGACGTAACAGTGAGCTGACTCAGCCGGCAAACCGATTCCGTCGGGGGGACAGCCGAAATCGGCTGTCCCCCCGACACACACGGCACCTGACCGGCGGTAGGCCAGCGCCTGCCGCAGTGGATGCGCTGTGTAACCGGGCCGATGGCGCCTCGGGGCGACCTGAGAGACTCGGGCGGTGGCCGTGAACGACACCGGCCGTGCCGCTCTGCTCCGCCGGGGCTTCGCCTTGGAGTACGCCACGCTCGCCTGGAACGTCGTGGGCATCGTGGCGCTCGGCGTCGCGGCGGTCTCCGCCCGTTCCGTGGCGCTGACGCGATTCGGCCCGGCGAGGTGGTGGACGCCGTAGAGCGGGACGCCAGACGTAGCCCATGGCGGCGACCAGGCCGACCTACAGGGCCCCGGACAGGCCCGGTCCGGCAGTGGCGGCGACGGCGCCGACATCGGCGAGGGTGAGCCCGGCCCGGTCCGGCGTCCCCGCCGGTGGTCGGTCAGAGCACGGCTGCGGCGTCGAGGGCGGTGAGCGTCGCCGGCCCGGTCGACGAGGACCGGGTCCGGGTGGCCGTCGACGAGTCAGGGTTCGTCCTGGCGGACCGCCTTTGACCGCCCGTCTGGCGAGGCCAGCCGCCCACCGCGACGCCGGCCGGTCGGCCGCGATCCGCCCCCCCCCGACCGGCTGGCTCCGGCCGGGGTCGTTCGGGTGATGACGGTCACAGCGGGAACTCGGGCCGGGCCCGCCCCGACTGGTGGGTCGTGAACACAGTCAAGCCGGCCCTCCGGCCCCCCCTTGTCCTGGCGGGCTTCGCTCTGCTGCTCGCCGCCGTCTTCGCCGCCTCCTACGCCGTCGGGCACGCCGTCGGCCCGGTGGCCCCCGGCCTGCGCCCCACCACCAGTGGACCCGAGACCGGACGCGGACACGGCGGGATGCCCGGCATGGACGGCATGGACGGCATGGGGGAGGACGGTCGGTGAGCGCCACAGCGCAGAGCCAGGTCACCGACCTCGTCGTCGGCGGGATGACCTGCGCCGCCTGCGTGGGCCGGGTGGAGAAGCGCCTGGCCCGCCTGGACGGCGTCAGCGCCAGCGTCAACCTCGTCACCGGCCGGGCCCGGGTGCTGCACCCCGTCGGGCTGCCCGCGGCCGAGCTGATCGCCGCCGTCGAACGGGCCGGCTACACCGCGGAACCGGTGACCGACGAGCCGACCGACGCCGGGGCGGAGGGGGAGGGGGACCGCGGCGATCCGCTGCGCCTGTTGGCCACCGCCGTGCTCGCGGTGCCGGTGCTGGCCCTGTCGATGGTGCCCGGCTGGCAGTTCGCCGGCTGGCAGTGGCTGTGCTTCGCGTTGGCGCTGCCAGTGGTCAGCTGGAGCGCCGCCGGTTTCCACCGGCGGGCCTGGCAGGGGTTGAGGCACGCCACCGCCACCATGGACACGCTGGTCAGCCTGGGCGTCGTGGCGTCGTTCGGCTGGTCCGCGTACGCGCTGCTGTTCGGCGGTGCAGGCGCTATCGGCATGCGGATGCCGCTGTCGCTGACCGCCTCCGGCGGCGAGGCGCATGTGTACCTGGAGGCGGCCGTCGGCGTGCCGCTGTTCGTGCTGGGCGGGCGGCTGCTGGAAGGCCGGGCACGCCATCGCGGCGGCGCGGCCCTGCGGGCGCTCGCCGCACTCGGCACCCGCGAGGTGACACTGCGCGAGGACGGCAACGAGCGGACCGTCCCGATCGAATGGCTGATACCCGGTCAGGAGTTCACCGTCCGCCCCGGCGAGCGGATCGCCACCGACGGCGTGGTGGTCGAGGGCGGCTCGGCAGTGGACGTCAGCGTGCTGACCGGCGAGAGCGTGCCCGTCGAGGTCGCCCCGGGCGACCGGGTGACCGGTGCCACCCTGAACGTCGGCGGCTCGCTGGTCGTGCGAGCCACCGCGGTTGGCGCGGACACCCAGCTCGCCCGGATCGCCGCCCTGGTGACGGACGCCCAGGCCGGTAAGGCGCGCGCCCAGCGGCTCGCCGACGCCGTCGCCGCCGTGTTCGTCCCGACCGTGCTGGCCGTCGCCGTGTGCGTGCTCGGCTTCTGGCTCGGCGCAGGCGCCGACACCCAGGCCGCCGTCACAGCTTCCGTCGCCGTGCTCGTGGTCGCCTGCCCGTGCGCACTCGGCCTGGCCACCCCCACCGCGCTGCTCGCCGCCACCGGGCGCGGCGCCGAACTCGGCGTGCTGGTACGCGGACCCGAGGTGCTGGAGAGCCTGCGCCGGATCGACACCGTGGTGCTCGACAAGACCGGCACCCTCACCACTGGCCGGATGGAGCTGGTCCGACTCACCCCCGCCGAGGGCGTCGACCCAGACGAGGTGCTGCGGGTGGCCGGCGCGGTCGAGCACCACTCCGAACACCCGATCGCCCGTGCCGTCGCGGACGCGGCCCGGCAGCGGACGGGCCCGCTCCCGGCCGCCACCGGCTTCGCCGCCACCGCCGGCACCGGGGTGCGGGCCACCGTCGAGGGCCATGACGTCCGCATCGGCCGACCCGGGGCGCCACCACAGGAGGCCGCACTGCGCGACGCCCTGGCACAGGCCGAGGAGGAAGGGCGCACCGCCGTCCTGGTCGAGGTCGACGGCCGCCTGGCCGCCGTGGTCACCGTCGGTGACACCGTGCGGGCCGGCAGCTGGCGGGCCGTCAGGAGACTGCGGGACCTCGGTGCCGACGTGGTGCTGCTCACCGGGGACCGCCCCGGACCGGCCCGCGCCGTCGCCGCCGAGCTCGGCATCACCACCGTCCACGCCGCCGCCACGCCGGAGCGCAAGGCCGCCGTGGTCACCGAACTCCGCTCCGCCGGACGGAGCGTGGCCATGGTCGGCGACGGCGTCAACGACGCGGCCGCGCTCGCCGCCGCCGACCTCGGCATCGCCATGGGCTCCGGCACCGACGCCGCGATCGGCGCAGCCGGGCTGACGCTGGTACGTGGGGACATCGACTCCCTGGTCACGGCCGCCCGCCTCGCCCGGCGCACCCTCGGCACCATCCGCGCCAACCTGGCCTGGGCCTTCGGCTACAACGCCGTGCTGCTGCCGCTCGCCGCCCTCGGACTGCTCAACCCGATGATCGCGGCGCTCGCCATGTCCGCCAGCTCCGTGCTGGTGGTCGCCAACAGCCTGCGCCTGCGCGCCTGGCAGCCCGTTCCGGCCCGGCGGGGCACCCGGTGAGCCGCCGCGCCGTGGCGGCGCTCCCACCGCTCGCCGTCGCCGCCACCCTCGTCCTGCTGACCGCCTGGAGCGCGGCCGGCCAGGCCGGCCGGGGAGCGCCCGTGCAGGCGGTGGACGCCAAGATCCTGGTGCCCGCGTCCCCAGGTGCGCCCACGGCCGCGCTCGTGGTCCTGCGCAACCCCGGCGACATACCGGACCGCCTGACCGGGGCCCGCTGGGGCGCGGACGGCGAGGCGGTCCTCAAGGAGCACGTCCACCGCGGCGGCTCCGGCAGCTGGACACCCGTCGCGGCGGCGACCGTGCCCGCCCGGGGCGAGCTGCGGATGAGCCCCGAGGGAACCGATCTGCTGCTGCCGCATCCGCCCGCGCTGCGCCCCGGCGACCGGCTGGAGCTGACCCTGCGGTTCCAGGACACCCCCGACCTGGTGGTGCATGCCCTGGCCGTCCCGCCGGGCGGCCTCGGCGAACCTGGCCGCTGACTCCGAGGACGCTGATGAGCAGTTCCCCGGGCGGGTCGGGTCCTGGCCCCGACCCGCCCGGACTCGTGCGGGAGCAGCTCTGGTACACGGGGCCGGCGGCTGCCGCGCTACGGTGTCCTGCCGAGCCCTTCGAAGGGCAGGAGGGACCAGCCCGCCGGGACGCGCCGGGCCGATCGAGCCAGTTCCTTCAATCTCCGGACCGCTGCCAGCCAGTGTGCGCAGTCCGCGCAGCGCGCGGGATGTGAGTCGAGGTCGGAGCGGTAGCCGGGGCGCTCGGTGTCCTCGCCGTCGACGTGGGCGGACATCGCGTCCCGGAAGTCGGCGCAGCTCATGGGCCCATAGTCCGTCAACGGTGCGGGTGGCGGTAGAGGGCCACGGTCACGTTCCGGCGTCCGCCTGGGGCTGACCGCCGATGACGACGGGGTGACGGGCCTTGCGGTGACGGCGGGCTCGGGCTGTGGGTGCGTCCGTCGAGGGGTTCGCCCGCCGGACCCGGCGCGACGTGTGGGGCCTCCCGACTCGGGGTCGTTCTCCTGTTCGGAAAAGAATCATGCAGGTGTTCGGAACTTCCCGGGGTTCCGGTCCGACTCGTGTGCCGGGTGCCGTTGCAGACGGCGCCCGGTTCCAGGAGGAAGGACAGGGTATGCGGCTCAACGAACGCTCTCCGCGCCGGTGCAGATTCGCAGTCAAGGGGATCGCCCGGTGAGCGCGCCAACGGCACAGGAGGTGCCGCAGGCGGCGGACCGCTGGAGCCTGGTCGCGGTCGCCGGGATGCTGTCGTTCGTGGCGATGCTCGACATGAACATCGTCAACATCGCACTCGCGGACATCGGCGACGGTTTCCACATATCCGCGCAGACCGCCCAGTGGGCCGTCCTGGGATACCAACTCCCGCTGGTGGCCTTGCTCCTGCCCGCCGGACGGTGGCTGGACGCCGTCGGCACCCGGTCGGCCGTGCTCACCGCCGTCGCCGGGTTCGCGCTGGGCAGCGTCGCCGCCGCCGCGGCGCCGTGGGCCGGCGTGCTGATCGCGGCGCGCGTGGTCCAGGGGGCCTTCGGCGCGGTGCTGTTCGTCCTGATGCCGGTGCTGGCGATGCGCTCGGTGCGGCCACAGCTGCGGGCCCGGGCGATGAGCGTGCCGGCGACGCTGGGGCCGCTCGGCGCGGTCACCGGCCCCGCCCTGGGCGGGCTGCTGCTCGACCACTTCGGCTGGCGGGCCATCTTCCTCGTCAAGCTCCCGGTCTGCCTGGCCGCCTGGCTGGTCGCCCGCCGCCACGTCCCCGCCGGAGGCGTCCTGCGCGCACCCGGCCGGGCCGAGCTCGCCGACGCGGGCCTGATCGGGGGATCCGTGGCCGCGCTGCTGCTCGGGCTAACCTTGTCGGCCGACGCGGCCGCCTGGCTGCTGCTGGCGGCTCCCGCGATTCCGCTGGTCCTGTGGTGGCTGCGCCGGGGCGGCGGCCGCCCGGTCCGGGCCGTCCTGCGCGAGAGACGGACAGTGGGGCTCAATACGGCCGTGCTGGCCGTCGCGGCCGCCTTCGCGATCGTCCACTACCTGCTCGCCCTGCACCTGCAGCGTGACGAGGCCGAGAGCGCCACCGCCACCGGCCTGACCATCCTGTGCTTCCCCCTCGCCATGGGGATCGGCGGGCCGCTCGGCGGCCGACTGGCCGACCGCTTCGGCGCCCGGCCGACCGCCACCGCCGGGGTCGCACTCACCGCGTTCGGCTTCCTCCTGCTCGTGCCGCTCGGCGACACCTGGAGCCTGCCGGACATCGCCTGGCGCCTCGCCCTGGCCGGGGCCGGGATGGGCCTGTACGGCGGGCCGACCCAGACCCTCGTGATGAGCGCCGCCACCCCGGCGACGACGGCCACCGCCAGCTCCACCGTCCAACTCGCCCGCAGCCTCGGCTTCACCCTCGGTCCGGCCCTGGCCACCGCCGCCTGGAGCCTCGGCGGCACCGGTACGGCCGGCCTGCACGCCGGCCTCGGCCTCGCCGCAGCCGGCGCCTGCCTCGCCGTCCCCTTGCTGGCGTCGCACGGCCGCTCCGGGCCCCGTACGGCCTGAACCCTCCTCTTCGACCCCGTTCACCGTCAGGAGCACACGCATGTGTGGAATCACCGGCTGGGTGTCCTTCCACCAGGACGTCCGCCACAGCGCCCCCGTCATCGAGGCGATGACCGCCACCATGGCCCTGCGCGGCCCCGACGCCGCCGGCGTCTGGCTCGGCCGCAACGCCGCACTCGGCCACCGGCGGCTCGCCGTGATCGACCTCGACGGCGGCGCCCAGCCAATGGCCGACCGCACCGATCAACCGCAGGTGGTCCTCACCTACAGCGGCGAGGTCTACAACCACCACGAACTGCGTGGCCAGCTCAGAAGCAGAGGCCACCGCTTCGAGACGCGCAGTGACACCGAGGTCGTGCTCCGCGCCTACCTGGAGTGGGGCGACGCCCTGGTCGACCACCTGGAGGGCATGTACGCCTTCGGCATCTGGGACGAGCGCGAGCAGCGGCTCCTGCTGGTCCGGGACCGGCTCGGCGTCAAGCCGCTGTTCTGGGCCGCCGTCGACGGCGGGCTGGTCTTCGGCTCCGAGCCCAAGGCGCTGTTCGCCCACCCCGAGGTCACCCCCACCGTCGACGCCGACGGCTTGCGCGAGGCGTACAGCCTGCTCTTCAACACCGGCCCCACCGTCTGGGCCGGCGTCCGCGAGGTCCACCCCGGCGGCCTGCTCGTCCTCGACCGCGACGGCATCCGTGAGCACCGCTACTGGGAGCTCACCGCCCGCCCGCACGACGACGACCTGGACGTCACCAAGGAGCGGATCGGCGAGCTCGTCAACCGCGCCGCCAGGTCGCAGCTGGAGGCCGACGTCCCGCTGTGCAGTCTGCTCTCCGGAGGCCTCGACTCCACCGTCGTCACCGCCCTCATCGCCGACGAAATCCGCCGCACCCAGGGCCCCGAGGCGAAGTTTCGCTCCTACGCCGTCGACTACAGCGACCAGGCCGAGCAGTTCACCGGCGACGTGCTGCGCACCGGCCACGACACCCCGTTCGCAGCCGAGGCCGGCGCCTTCATCGGCACCGATCACTCCACCGTCATCCTCGACCCGCGCGCCCTGCTCGACCCGGACAACCGGCGGGCCGTCGTGGTCGCCCGCGACTCGCCGATCGGTGTCGGCGACATGGACACCTCGCTCTACCTGCTGTTCGGCGAGATCCGCAAGCACTCCACGGTCGCCCTCTCCGGCGAGGCGGCGGACGAGGTGTTCGGCGGCTACCCCTGGTTCCACACCCCCAAGGCGCTCGCCGCGCAGACCTTCCCCTGGCTGCTCGTCACCGGCGACGACGCCGCCATGCCGATCGACCCCGACCTCGCCGCCCACCTGCGCATCCGCGAATTCCGCGAGAACACCTACCGCAGCTCCCTCGCCGCCGTCCCGCACCTGGACGGCGAGACCCCGGCCGAGCACCGCCAGCGCGAGATGCAACACCTCTCCCTCACCCGCTGGCTGCGCCAACTCCTGCACCGCAAAGACCGGCTGAGCATGGCCCAGAGCCTGGAAGTCCGCGTCCCCTACTGCGACCACCGCCTCGTCGAGTACGCCTTCAACACCCCCTGGGCGATGAAGAACCACGACGGCCGGGAGAAGAGCCTGCTGCGCGACACCGGCCAGGGCATCGCCCCTGACTCGGTGCTCTGGCGGCCGAAGAACCACTACCCGGCCACCCACCACGCCGACTACAACGCCGGCCTCCAACGGCTCGCCCGGGAGGCCCTGGACGCGCCGCACGTACGCGACATCGCCGACGAGACGGTCATCAAGACCAGCCTCGACACGCCCGCCGACCAGCTCCAGTGGGGCCACCGCCTCCGCCTGGAACGGGTCGTCGACCTCGCGCTCTGGCTCGACCACCACCGCCCCGCCCTCGCCCTCTGAACCTCTCCACCGCACCACCCCTCCCGGAGGAACCCAGACATGACCACCCCCGACCGCACCGAGGGCCGCTGCCCCGTCACCGGCGCCACCGCCGGCGAACCGATACCGCTCTACGGCGCCGCGTACAAGACCGACCCGTACGACCTCTACCGGCGGATGCGCGACGCCGGGCCCGTCCACCGGGTGCGCTTCCCCTCCGGCATCGCCGCCTGGCTCGTCACCGGCTACGAGGCCGCCCACGCCGCGCTCAACGACCCGCGCCTGGGCAAGAACCATCGTCTGGGCAACGACAACTGGCGTTCCCTCGCCTCGATCATGCCGGAGCCTCAGCATTCCCAGCTCCAGGTGCACCTGCTGCACCAGGACCCGCCGGAGCACACCCGGATGCGCCGCCTCGTCCTGGACGCCTTCGCCCCGCGCCGGGTGGAATCCCTGCGGCCCCGCTTCCAGGAGATCGCCGACGCCCTGGTGGACGAGCTGCCCGCCGAGGGCGGCGCCGACCTGGTCGCCGGCTTCGCCGCGCACTACCCCTTCCGGGTCCTGGCCGAGGTCATCGGCCTGCCCCCGGAGCTCGCCGCCCGCTTCGACCGCGACTGGGGCAAGGTCGTCCAGCCGGTCGGCCCCCAGGACCCGGGCCGCCCCGCCTACGAGGCCCGGCTGCTCGGCCTGCAGACCTACATCGCCGACGTCGTCGCCCACAAGCGCGAGCACTGGGAGGACGACCTGCTCTCCCGCCTGGTCGTCGCCAAGGACCGCAAGGAGCTGACCCAGGAGGAACTCGACTCGATGATCTTCCAGCTGCTGGTCGCCGGCCAGGAGCCCGTCACCAACCAGATCACCACCATGCTGATCACCCTGCTCCGCCACCCCGACCAACTGGAACGGCTACGGGACGACCCCGCCCTGATGCCCCGGGCGATCGAGGAACTCCTGCGCTACGACAGCGCCTTCGAACTCACCACCTGGCGCTTCTTCGCCGAGGACAGCGACCTGCACGGCACCCGCATCCCGGCCGGCGACTCCGTCATCGTCTCGCTGTGCGCCGCAAACCGCGACGGCGAACAGTTCCCGGACGCCGACACGCTCGACCTGGAGCGCAGCCCCAACTCCCACCTGGCCTTCGGCCACGGCATCCATTTCTGTCCCGGCGCCGCCCTCGCCCGCGCCGAACTCCAGATCGCCATCGTCACCCTGCTCACCCGCCTGCCCGGCCTGCGACCCGCGGGCTCCCTGGACGACCTGACCTGGATCCCGGCCGTCCTCGCCCGCGGCGTCAACCAGCTTCCCGTCGCCTACGACAAGCGCATCTGACCGACCCGGCCACACTGCGAGCCCCGACTCGCCCATCTCAAGCGTCCTGGCCCGCTCGCCCCCACCGGAGGGTGCGGGCGCCGGGACGCCATCCCGCCATGCCCTCACGGAGAAGCCGCATGACCACCACCGGTACCGCCACGCCCATGTCCAGAGACGTCCGGCAGATCAGCGCCGCCATCCTGGAACTGCTCCTGCCCCACCGCCGGGCCACCGACACCGCCACCCCGGCCACCGTCGACGACTTCCCCGAACAGCTGTGCCAGATAGGCGAGTTCGCCGAGCAGGGTGACCCGATCGTGTTCACCCTGCCCGGCTTCCCCTGCAAGTCCCCCAGCCCCGACAAGGTCCTCGGTCACCTCCCCGACGAGGGCGAACGGCTCTCCCTCACCTTCCTCGACGACCTGTGCCGCGCGGTCGGCGAGGTGTACGAGCCGGGCGCGCGGATGGAGATCTGCTCCGACGGCCACATCTTCGGCGACCTGATCCGCGTCCCCGACCCGCACATCGACGCCTACTCCGACGAGCTCGCCGCCATGATCCGGCGCGAGGGCCTGACCCACCTGTCCGTCTTCGACCTTCGCGACGTGCTCGGCGACCTCCCGTACGACGAGAAGCGCGCCCGCGTCCACGCCGCCCACGCCCCGACCGTGGAGGAACTGCGCGCCGAGGTGAAGAGCGATCACCACGCCCTCGCCCTCTACTGCGGCATCACCCGCTTCCTCACCGAGGACACCGTCGACTTCACCGGCACCAAGTCGGCCCTCCAGCGCGAATGCCGGCAGCGCGCCTACGGCGTCATCCAGCGCAGCCGCGCCTGGGGCGACCTCATCGCCCAGCACCACCCCCGCACCGTCCGCCTGTCCATCCATCCCCAGCCGCGCGGCGCCGCCAAGTTCGGCATCCGCCTGCTCGACGCCCCCGACGCCTGGACCACCCCGTGGCACTCCGCCGTCCTCCACCGGCCCGACGGCAGCTGGCAGCTGATGCGCCGGGCCGACGCCGAGCGGCAGGGCACCCTGGTGCTACGCGACGGCCGGCCCAGCCACTTCGAGGCCTCCTGACCACCTCCGGCAGTGCAGGTGGCCCCCGGTCCCGTGGGGGGAACGGGGGCCACCTGCACCGATCTCACACCGTGACGGGTGACTCCTCCGCAGGCGGGGCGGGCATGGTCTTCCGGTGGTCGAAGGCGATCAGAGGATCCCCGGTCAGCGGGTGTTCGACCACGGCGGCCCGCACCCCGAACACCATCGCCAGCAAGTCCGGGGTGAGAACCTCCAGGGGTGTCCCGGAGGCGACGAGAGCGCCGTCGTGCAGGACGTGGAGCCGGTCGCAGAGCGAGGCCGCGGCGTTCAGGTCGTGCAGCGAGATCAGAGTGGTGCGGCGCTGTTCGCGCAGCAGGGCGAGCAGCTCCACCTGGTGCTGGACGTCGAGGTGGTTGGTCGGCTCGTCCAGCACCAGGACATCCGGCTGCTGGGCGAACGCCCGCGCGAGCAGGACCCGTTGGCGCTCGCCGCCGGACAGCTCCGCGAACCGGCGCTCCGCGTAGGCCTGGAGACCGACCCGCTCCAGGGCCTCGGCCACCGCCGCGTGGTCGCGTTCGTCGTCCCCGGCGAAGGCCCGCTTGAACGGGGTCCGGCCCATCGCGACAACCTCGCGCACGGTGAACTCGAAGTCCGAGCCGCGCTCCTGGGGCAGCGCCGCGATGTGCCGGGCCGCCTCGGCCGGGGCCATGGACCGTACGTCGCGATCGGCCAGCAGTACCCGCCCGGCGTGCGGGCGCAGATGCCGGTAGACGGTGCGCAGCAGGGTGGACTTGCCGCTGCCGTTCGGTCCGACGAGACCGGCGATCTCGCCCTCGGCGGCGATCAGGCCGACGTCGGAGAGGACGTCGCGCCCGCCGAGGGTGACGGTGATGTCCTCGACGGTGATCCTCATCAGCGTTCCAACTTCCGGTCGAGGAGGTACAGCAGGACGGGGGCGCCGATGACGGCGGTGACGACGCCGATCGGCAGTTCCTGGGTGTCGAGTGCGGTGCGGGCGACGGTGTCGACGGCCACCAGGAGGACAGCGCCGGTGAGAGCGGAGAGCGGCAGCAGTCGGCGGTGGTCGCCGCCGACGACGAGCCGGCACACGTGCGGCACCAGCAGGCCGACGAAGCCGATCGCGCCGGAGACCGCCACCAGGACGCCGGTGAGCAGGCTGGTGACGGCGAACATTTCGCGGCGCAGCCGGGCGGTGTCGACGCCGAGGCCGGCGGCGGTCTCGTCGCCCATCAGCAGCGCGTTGAGGTGCCGGGCGCGGCCCTGGAGGGCCAGCCAGCCCAGGGCGACGGCGGCGGTCGGGACGGCGAGCTGGTCCCAGGTGGCGGCGCCGAGGCTGCCCATCAGCCAGAACAGCACGCCCCGGGTCTGCTGCTCGTCTCCGGCCTGGAGGACGAGGAAGCTGGTGAAGCCGGAGAGGAACTGCCCGATGGCCACTCCTGCGAGGACCAGGCGCATGGGGGCGAAGCCGCCGCCGCGCCGGGCGATCGCCCAGACGAGGGCGAAGGAGGCCAGTGCTCCGGCGAACGCGGCGGCCGAGACGCCGAAGCCGAACGCGAAGCCGGTGCCGGCGCCGAGGACGATGACGGCGACCGCGCCGAGCGAGGCGCCGGAGGAGATACCGAGGAGGTAGGGGTCGGCGAGCGGGTTGCGGACCAGGGCCTGGACGGCGGTGCCGACCAGGCCGAGTCCGGCTCCGACGATCGCGGCCAGCAGGGCGCGGGGCACCCGCAGCTGCCAGACGATCAGGTCCCGGGTGCCGGCTTCCGGGGCCGAACCGGTGAGCCGGTGGCCGACGACGGTCCATACCTCCCGGACGGGGATGTCCACCGCACCGAGGGAGACGGCGAGGGTGAGGGCGAGGACCAGGGCGAGGGAGAGTGCGGACGCGACGAGGCCGGCCCGCGCGGTGCGCGCGGGCCGGCGGCCGGTCGCCGCGGTGGCGGCGGTCATCTACTGGGCGTCCTTGACCTGGTCGGGGAAGAGGGTGTGGGCGATCTGCTGGACGGTGTCGGCGTTGCGGGTGCCGGCGATGGTGGTCACCTCGGAACCGACGCGCACGAAGTGGCCTTCCTGGACGGCCTTGAGGCCCTTGGTGGCGGGGAACTCACGCAGGAACTTCTCCGCGTCGTCGAAGGCCTTCTTGTTCTCGGCGTCGCTGCCCCGGTTGCGCACCCCGAGCTGGATCCAGTCGGGGTTCTTGGCGACGACGTCCTCCCAGGAGACGGGCTTGAAGTCGCCGTCGACGTCGCCGAACACGTTGCGCGCGCCGGCCAGGGTGATCACCGCGTTGGCCACCTGCCGGTCGCCCACCGCCATCGGCTGCTTGGTGCCCGCGTCGAAGTCGAAGAAGAAGTAGCCGGGGCGCTTGTCCGCCGCCACGCCCGCCAGCGCGGTCTTCACGGCGCCGACCTTCTTCTCCATGTCCGCGACCAGCGCGTCGGCCTTGGCGGAGGTGCCGGTGACCTGGCCGAGGTTCTTGATGTCGCCCTCGACGCCGGTCAGGTCCTGCACCGCGGCCGGGGCCATGGCCGTGCAGGCGGTGGAGTGCAGGAAGACCCGCTTGATCCCGGCGGCCTGGTACTCCTGGGCGGTCGGGGCGGTGCCCATGCCGCCGCCCATGCCGCCGCTCATGTCGGCGAAGGTCTCCACGTACAGGTCCGCGCCGGAGCCGAGCAGCTTCTCCTTCGGGATCACCATGTCACCGAGGACCGGGACCTTCGCCCCGGCATCGGCGACGTCGGCGGGCAGCGTGCCCTTGCCGGGCGGGAAGCCGGTTCCGATGACTCTGTCGCCCGCGCCGAGCTTCAGCAGCATCTCCAGGCTGGAGGCGTTGCTGGTGACGATCTTCTTCGGCGCGGAGCCGAAGACCGTCTCCTTCCCGGCACAGTCCTTGACCTTGACCGGGAAGACGGCCGGGGCCGAGGAGGCCCCGGCACCCGGCGCGGCGGCCGTGGCGGCGCCCGCGTCGCCAGGTTTGGCGCCCCCATCGCTGCCGCAGCCCGTCACGAGCAGGGCGACGGTGGCGGCCATGCCGCACAGAACACGAGAACGCATGGAACTCTCCTGGAACGATCCGAGGGCAGGGGGCCAGCCGATGCGGACCCGGCACTGGTAGTCGGATCGAGGCCCGGGAAAGTTCCGAAGAACGTCCGAAAAATCCTCCCGCGCGGTGGGGCACCGACGGCTTGGGCGCCGATCGAATACAAACGAACCCGGTCGCAAACGCGCCCTGAAGCAGGCCGGGCCGACGGCGTGACCCGTGGGAAAGTCGCAAGCAGGGCGGCGTTTCTTCCCGTTGGGGCGGGCGAGAACGCTGTGCACGGCTGCCGTGCGGGTTCACAGCAGGGTGTGCCAGTAGTACCAGAAGCGGTTGAGGATGAGCAGGGCGATCACCAGGCACCAGACGGCCGGGACGACCCAGTGGTTGCGGGCGGCCAGTTCGGTCGCCGGGCGCCACCGTGCGGGCAACGGGATCACCCCGTGCCTGACGTTGTGCAGGGTGGTGTACCAGAACAGCGGGATGGTGGCGATCCGTGATCCACACGACGATGCAGTACGGGCAGACCGCGCCGATCTCGTACAGCGTCTGGTCCATCAGCCAGGGGACGAAGCCGACGCCGAACAGGGTGCCGGCTTCAAGGCCCAGCCAGAACCAGCGCGGCAGCTGTTGCTCCGGCCAGCACGGACACCCCGATGGTGGCGACGACGGCGAACGCGCCGACGCCGATGAGGGAGTTGGGGAAGCCGAAGGCCGATGCCTGGGGGTGCGCATCACCGAGCCGCAGCTGATGATCGGGTTGATGTTGCAGCTGGGGACGTGGGCGGGGTTCTCCAGGAGCCGGATCTTCTCCAGGGTGAGGGTGATGGCTACCGCCGCACAGCAGGTCGGGCAGCAGGCCACCGCTTGGGCGGCTGTCGGTTTCGCAGGTGTTCTGGCCGACGTTGTAGACGGCGTTCAGCGCCAGTTCGAGCGGGAAGAGGACCACGGCGATCTGGATGAAAGCCCGCTCGGCGGAGGACAGCAGGAGCGCGGTGCCGAAGACCACCACGGCGGCGATGGCCATGACGGTGGCGGGCAGCGGTGTCCCGGTCAGCAGGATGTGGCCGCCGGCCGACAGTGCCAGCAGCAGCGCGGTGAACACTCCCGCGCGTGCTGTGCGGACCGCTGTCCCGGGCTCCATGCGGCCGAGTCTGGCACGGCCTGTTCGATTTCTGACCCCGCCGGTGCGCGATTGCCGGTCGGGGTCGGTGCGGGACGCGCGTCCCGCACCGACCCCGGGCCCTTACGCCGAGGCGTCCGCGCCGGTGCCACGGCCACGACGGCCGAGCACGACGCCCGTCACCGCGCCGAGGACGCCGACCACGATGCCCGCGATGCCCAGTGCGCGGGCGGTGGAGTCGCTGCCACTCGCCTTCGCGGTCGCGGTGCTCGCCAGGGCCGGGTCGGCCTTGGCGCTCGCCGCGGGAGCATCGGAGTCGCCGGCGGTCGCGGCGGTCAGCTTGAGCACCGGTGCCGGGTTCTTCGGCTCGGGCTGGCCGGCCTGGGGCTCCTCGATCCAGCGCAGCACATTGCCGTCGCTGTAGGTCTGCAGGGCCTTGAAGACGACCTTGTCCGTGCCGTCGGGCAGCGCGCCGAGGTCGACGGTGAAGTCCTGGAAGTGGCCCGGGGTGATCTGGCCGCCGGTCCACACGACCTGCGAGACGGCGTCGGTGATGTCGCCGTCGTCGGTGTGGATCGGGGTGGCGAGCTTGGTGGTCTGGATGCTGTCGGTCCAGCCCGGCACCGGCGCGACCTTGACGGACGGGATCGGGTGGTCGGTCGGGAAGTCGATCTCCACCTTCACCGTGCTGTTCTTGTCGTCCTCATTCGGCACGCGGAACGCGAAGGTCTGGTCGGTCGCGTTCTTCGGCACGCTGTTCGGCTGCACGATGACGTGCGCGGACGCCGGTACGGCCGCGCCGAGTACGGTCGCGGCGCCCAGCGCGCAGGCGGCGGCAAAACGCTTCTTCAGGGACAGGCTCATGGCTGTGTGCTCTCCAGGTCGGAGGCACGCGCACACCGGTGCGCACAGGCGGCGGGCGCGCGGGAGACCCGGCGCCGTTGCCCGTGGAGGCGGAGCACGCGTGTGTGATCAGGTGGGAGGGCGGAGGGCCGCGACCCGGAAGCGGTTCCGCTCCGGTCAGGCGGCCGGCACGAGCGGCGGACCGCGCCTGATAACCACGTGCCGCAACAGCGTCCACTGCGGCAGCCACCACCGGCCGTCGGCAGGCACGAAGCGCGTCGCAGCGGCCTGCGACCGCCCGTCCATCCCGCCGCGCAGCATCGCGAACAGGGCCAGCGCCCCGCGCAGCGATGCCGCGCGGGCGTGAACCGCCGTGGTGACGGTCCCGGCGGTCAGCCGGACCAGCCGCCAGACGGCCACCTCGCCCCGCCACAGCCACCACCCCGCGGCGACGGTCGCCACCAGGTGCGCGACGAGCATCGCGGGACTCAGCCCCAGGAGCGTCGCGTGGCTCCAGAAGGAGACGTGCGTCGCCGCCACGACGACGTGCGGAGCGGCGCCGTTTCCCACTGTGACGTGGGTGACTGATGGACCGGGCCGCCCGCTGCCCACCGACAGGGCCCTGGACATGCCAGCCATGCCGGACATGCCATGCATCCCGGGCATCGAGGCCATGGAGGAGGACGGGTTGGTCGGCCCGGCGGTCGCTGGAGATTGCCGACCGCACTGCGCGGCGTGGAAGAGGACGTGCAGGCCGCCCTGGCCTGCGGCCAGGCCACCGACGATGGCCCGCAGTGAGCGCTCCCGCCTTGCCGCGAGCACTGCGACGGTACCGATGAGCGTCCACCCGAGCAGCAGCGCACCCGGCGGTACCGCGCGGCCGGACGCCAGCGCATGCCCGGCGGCGGCCAGCGCGACGCAGACCGTCGCGAAGGGCAGCGCCCGCAGTACGCGAAGGTCGAGTGCGGCGGCACGTACAGGCGTGGGCACGGGCTCGGTTCTCGGGGCAGACATGGCCGGGACATCATGGCACCCGCGTCCACCACCCCGGGCGGGCTCCCCCGTATCGTTCCCAACCCGACACTTTCGGCCACCGGAACGGCGCAATGGGTGAGCATGGCCGAGCGAACGGGTACACCCTGCGGAGCGGCACCGTGCCTGGTGCCCGCCATGAACCAGCGGAGGTGTCCCGTGTCCGAGTCCGTGCAGGAGCCGGTGGCGAGGTTCTGCGGAAACTGCAACTGCGGCTGCCCGCAGGTGTTCGTCGACCCCGACGCGCCCGAAGAGCGCCGGATCCGCATCACCGACGACTTCGGCCAGCGGATCCAGCTGAGCGTCGACCAGTTCCAGGACCTCCTCGACCAGGCCAAGACCGGTTCGCTGGACAGGGTGATGATTACAGCGGGCTGACGATCGTATGGGCGCGGACCTCGAGGTCGGGATCGTTGGCCAGGCGGGGCACCGGTTCCTCCGGCGCCCGGGCGCAGGAACGCGGTGAAGGCCCGCATCGTGCAGCCACTCCGTGTGCGATCCCTGGAGGGCGAGCACACGGAGCAGCGTTGGTGACGATGAGGGCAAGTCCGTCGGGGCTAAGGGGTGATGATGCCTGCGTGGGCGGTGGAGGGCAGCAGGTTGGGGCGCCGGTGAAGGCGGCGGTGTAGCCGCCGTTGGCGAGGATCAGCGGGAAGGTGATCGCCTCGGAGAGTTGGGCGATGCCTTGAGCGTTGGTGACGGCGGTGCCCAGGGCTTGGGTGCCGGTGCTGAAGGTGATGGCCTGCCCGGGGACCGGCAGTCCGGTGACCAGGTCGGTCAAGGTGGCGTTGAGGACCGGGTAGAACACCTGCGGCGGGAACAGCTTGGCCGGCGCCGGGGTCGCGGTCAGCGAGGTGGCGCGGTTCGGTGCGAGGTAGGTGAAGCCGCCCACGAGGTTGGCGGTGCCTCCGGCGGTGGTGACGGTGGCCGGTCCGGCCGCTCCGGGTGGGGTGGTGGCGGTGATCTGGGTGCCAGCGGCGTTGATCGTGACGTTGGTGGCGGTGTTGCCGCCGATGGTGACGCTCGCTCCAGCCAGGTTGGTGCCGGTGACCGTCACCACGGTCCCACCCGTCGCGGGTCCCTGACTGGGGCTGATGCCGGTCAGCGTAGGCGGTGCGCCCGGGCCCGCCCGGCGCACCTCTTCCCGTGATGACCCCCTCGGCGATAATTGAACGCGTTCAACTCTGTGCGCTAGGCTCGAAGCCGGTGATGAAGACGAGGGGGAACGCATGAAGATCGTCATTCCCGGCGGCTCCGGCGCGCTCGGGAACCTGCTCGACCGCAGCCTGACGGCCGCCGGACACCAGGTCGTCGTGCTCAGCCGCCGGCCCGCCGGGCCGCGCCGGATCGGGTGGGACGGCCGGAGCCTCGGGGCCTGGGCGGCGGAGGTCGACGGCAGCGACGTGGTGCTCAACCTGGCCGGGCGCAGCGTCAACTGCCGCTACACGGAGGAGAACCGGAAGGCCATGATGGACTCCAGGGTGCACTCCACCCGGGCCGTCGGCCAGGCGATCGCCGCCGCCCGCAGGCCGCCCGCCGTCTGGCTGCAGATGAGCACCGCCACCGTCTACGCCCACCGGCACGACGCCCCCAACGACGAGCTCAGCGGCCTGATCGGCGGCGACGAGCCCGATGCCCCGGCCTCCTGGCGGTACAGCATCGACATCGCCCGGGCGTGGGAGGACGCCCAGGTGGAGGCCGACACCCCGGACACCCGCCGCCTCGCGCTGCGCACCGCCGTGGTCCTCGGGCCCGAGCGCGGCGGCGCCTTCGACTCGCTGTCCTGGCTGGCGCGGCTCGGCGCCGGCGGCCCGATCGCGGGCGGTGCGCAGTACGTGTCCTGGATCCACGACCGGGACTTCGTCCGCGCCGTCGAGTTCCTGATCGACCGGGAGGAGCTCACCGGCCCGGTCAACCTCGCCGCCCCGAACCCGCTGCCCCAGCGCGAGTTCATGCGCGACCTGCGGATGGCCTGGGGCATGCCGCTGGCCCTGCCCGCCGCGCGTTGGATGGCCGAGGTCGGCGCCTTCGCGCTCCGCTCCGAGACCGAGCTGCTGCTGAAGAGCCGCCGTGTGGTGCCGACCCGGCTGCTCGACGCGGGCTTCACCTTCGAGCACCCGGACTGGCCGTGGGCCGCCCGCAACCTGGTGCGCCGACTGCGCGGACGGTAGCGCGGGTCGGAGGTTCGTCCCGGGGCGCCACGGCTTCGCCGGTCGTGGGTTGCCCGACCGGCGCCACTACGCCCGCCGGCAGTACCCGAGTCGGCGCAGCCTCAATCCGCAGCCGGGGCGCAGGCCAACAGGTGGTCCAGCACCCGGCCGAAGACGAACCGCGCGGCGGACGCCACCACCGGGTCGAAGAACCGGGGCAGGCCGGTGATCCGCAGCTCCTCGGCCCAGACCGCCTCGCTGCCTGCGCCCGCCGCGCGGACCCGCAGTTCGGCGTGGCCCCGGACGACCCGGCCGCGCTTCTCCAGGCGGCACAGTTCGGGTTCGGTCAGCGCCGTGATCTCCATCGGGTCGTCGAAGCGCACCGGTCCGACGCCCGTCCGCGCCAGGATCACGTCCCCGACCGCCCGGCCGGTGCCGCGCACCGCGGCCACCCGGGTGAACGGCACCCGGTCGCCGTGCCGGGGCCAGGCGGTGAGCCGCGCCCAGGCGTCGGGCGCCGGGAGCGGGGAGCGGCGGGTCAGCGTGAAATGGGCCATGCGCCACCCTAACGGGGCGCCCGTCGGCGCCCCGGCAGCGGTGCCGGCGCCGTCAGATCGCCCGTGAAGCCGTCGACGATCAGGTACAGGCCGCCGTCCGCGTTGAGGGTGTTCACCTGGTCGCACGGATCGGCCACGCGTTGGGGGCGGGCCTACCGGTGGGGGCCGACGCCGCCCGGGGTCTCCTGGCCGTGCCGGTTCGTCAGGGAGGCGGGCGCCGGCAGGTGCGCCTGGTGGTCCGGCGGGTAGAACTGCCGGGCCCAGTGCCGCATCGCGCCGATCGGCCCGTCGCCGGCGGCGAGCCGCGGCGGGGAGAGGTACTTCTTGGTGGACCAGATCGGGAAGTCGGCCGAGGTGAACTCGATGTTGCGCTTGAACATCGGACCGGCCAGCAACCTGGTCACCGTACGGCTGACGGCCCGGGCGACCAGCGGCGGCAGTCCGGCCGGCTCCGCCAGGGCGAAGCGGCTCGCCTGGCGCAGCTGCATCCGGGCGGGGGCGACCTGGGTGGCCATCACCAGCGAGCAGATCTGTAGGCCCAGCGAGCGGGTGTGGACGTCCGTGTGCAGCGCGGCCAGGCCGTAGCCGTCGACCTCGACCTCCACCTCGCGCATCCCGACCAGCGGGAACCTCTCCCGCACCCGCATCGAGATGTGGAAGCGCGGCCCGTCGAACTCGACCGGGGCCGCCAACTCGCCCTGTGGCCAGCCGTGCAGGGTGATGAAGTGGCCCAGGTCGAAGGAGTTCTCCATGACGTCCTGGGCGTACCCGGGCATCTCGAAGGAGGTGTGGCGCAAGGGTTGGTCGTCGAGCAGGTGCCAGGCGGGGATCTCCCAGTCCGGCTCCCGGCCGTTGTGGTGGCGCCAGACGAAGACCGCCTCGTTCACCTCGCGCACCGGCAACCGGGACAGCGCGGCCCTGGGCGGCGGGGTGTCGTACCCGGTCCGCACGCACCGGCCGTCGGCGTCGAAGGCGAACCGGTGGAACGGGCAGACCAGTTCGCCGCCTTCGACCGCGGCGAGCCCGAGGTGGGCGCCCAGGTGCGGGCAGTACGGCCGCACGGCGCGCAGCCGGCCGTCCCGCAGCCGGTACAGCACCACGTCCTCGCCGGCCAGTTGGCGGGTGATCACCGTGCCGGGCTTGAGCTCGGCGGAGAACGCGAGCGCGGCCCAGCCGTCGGGATAGGGCAGGGCCGGTGGCAGCGCGAGGTCGGCCGCGGTCGGGCGGGAGCTGACGGGGTGGACGTGCGGGTGGGACACGCGGATGGGCCCTCCTGTCGGTCTGTCCGGCGCCGCCCCTCCCAGGCGATTTGCGTCCGAACGGATTGGATGTCAGATGCTAGTCATGGATCGGGGCCCCTCGCACGGCCAACCTCCCCAAGGTGGTAAAGGTCTGATGATCGGTCAGATATACAAGTCGGGTCAAAGCTTGGTAAAGTCCGGTCCGCCCTCTAGATGTGCCATTGCACATGTCACATCATGCTCCCCATGAGAAAAGCCATCGCCCTCCTCGCGGCCGCCGCAGCCGTCGCCGCCCTCGGCGGGGCCTCCGCCTCCGCCGCGTCCGGCACCGGGCCCGACGGCGCCGACCTCGTGGACACCGGCCAGGGGAAGCTCGACTGGAGCTCCTGCAGCGACACCGCCACGCCCGCGCTCCAGTGCGCGATGCTCGACGTGCCGGTGGACTACGGCGACCCGCGCGGGCGCAAGATCAAGATCAAGCTGAACCGCCTCCCCGCCACCGCGCCCAAGGACAAGCAGCAGGGCCCGATCCTGCTCAACCCCGGCGGCCCCGGCGACTCCGGCCTCTGGATGCCCGCCTACATCTCCGGGCAGATCCCCGCCGACGTCGCCTCCACCTACGACTGGATCGGCTTCGACCCGCGCGGCACCAACGGCAGTGACCCCCATGTCGTCTGCGACGCCCACTACTTCGATGCCGAGCGCCCCGACTACCAGCTGAGCCAGGGGACTTCGAAGGCCTGGCTGAAGAAGGCGGCCGGCTACGCCGCCGACTGCGCGGCCGACTGGTCCTGGCTGCTGCCGCACATGACCACCGTCGACAACGCCCGCGACATGGACAGCATCCGCCGTGCGCTCGGTGTGCCGAAGATCAATTTCTACGGCGGCTCCTGGGGCACCTCCCTGGGCTCCACCTACGGTCAGCTCTTCCCCTCGCACGTACGCCGGATGGTGCTGGACAGCATCGTCGGCCCGACCATCAGCTGGTACGACCACAACATCCTGCAGGACAAGGAACACCAGCGCCGCTTCGACGCCTTCGCGGCCTGGACCGCCAAGGCCGACTCCGTCTACCACCTCGGCGCCGACGCCGAGGCCGTGAAGAAGGCCTACTACCAGGTCGAGGACGCGCTGCGGAAGGACCCGGCGGACGCCGCCCCGGCGCCCGGGAAGATCGGCCCGGCCGAATTCGAGGACACCTTCTACGGCGGCGGCTACAACTTCCTGCGCTGGCCCCGGATGGCCACCGTGCTCTCCGCCTACCTCACCCAGCACGACACCCGGCCGCTGACCATCGCCTACAACAAGTACGCGGCCCCGGGCGCCGACGACGGCACCTTCCCGGCGTACAACGCGGCCCAGTGCACGGAGAACGCCTGGCCGCGCGACTGGGAGTCCTGGAAGAAGGACCAGGCCAAGGTCAACGACGCCGCGCCCTTCTACGCCTATAACAACATGTGGTACAACGCCGCCTGCATGTTCTGGCCCTACCAGGGCAACCCGGCCGGCCGACTGAAGATCACCGGCAAGGGCCTGCCCCCGGTCCTGCTCTTCCAGGCCACCGAGGACGCCGCCACGCCGTACGAGGGCGGGCTCGCCATGCACGACGCGCTGCCCGGTTCCAAGCTGGTCGTCCAGAACGGCGGCAGCTTCCACGAGATCCTCTTCCACGGCAACACCTGCCTCGACGACACCTTCACCGCCTACCTGCGCGACGGCAGCCTGCCCCAGGGCAAGGGGCGGATCGCCAAGACCTGCGCGCCCGAGGCCGATCCGACGCCGGTGTACGTCACCCCGCCGCCGGCCACCGCCAAGGCGCTGACGGCCGCGCCGGAGCGCCTCACCCCCGGTGACCCGGAGGCTGTGCGCGGCGTGCTGCGCTAACGCCGCCTCCGGGGGGTGACGGCGCTCAGCGGCGCAGCCGGTGGCTCCGGGCTGCGCCGCTGAGCGCGTCCGCCGATCGCGGCCTCGACCGGGCCCGCGACCGTCATCGGCGCGACGCCGGTGCCGGCTCCGGCCGGGACGACGATCGGCCGGGGCCGATCGGCTCGGTGCGAGAACAGGTGTTGGTTCATCGGCGCCCCCGGGCTTGGTGTCGAACGCGTTCGGAGCCAGGGCGCGTGTCCGCCGAGGACGGGCCGGGTCGCCGCTCGGGCAGGGTCAGAGCATGGCCATGAGGAAGGGGAGGGTCGCTACCGGGACGGCGAGGACCGTGCGTGTCGTGTCGCCCGTGTTCCAGCGTGCGAGCAGCAGCGGGACGCCCGCGGGGCAGAAGGCCACCAGGGCCGGCAGGTAGAGGAAGAGCGTGAAGGCGGAGACCAGGGTCTCAAGGGCGAGCAGTATCGCGGCGAAGGTCCCGCAGACTCGGCGGAACGCTGTGTCGCCGCGGACGCACAGGGGGAGCAGGGTCAGCGCGATGAGCAGACCCCAGATGGTGAGGAGCGATCCGTTGACGTCCGGGGCGGTGATCGTCCAGCTCGGAAGCCAGCTGGCCCCGGCGAGTACGACGATCGGCCAGGGTCGGTCCGCTCCGTCCGTTCTGCCCGACCTGTTCGATCCGTCCGTGAGCAGGTGTCCGGCCATTCGGCACCCCGATTGCTTTGAACGAGTTCAAATTGAACTGGTTCAGAACTACGCGTCGTCGTCCCCCCGGGCAAGTCGGTGAGTCGGTCGGGAGGCGGCTGTCGGTGATGCCGGGCCCGGCGGCCGGTGGCGACCGGACGTACGTCACGGCGATGCGGCACATCGACACGTCGATCGAGAACGGGATGTTCGGCCCGGTCTTCGTCGGCGCTTTCGTGGCGACCGGGACCGCGGCCTGGCTGTAGCGCAGGGCGGGGCAGGGCGGGGCGGGGCGGCGACCGGCGACCCGTCCGGGATCCGCGACGTGGCCGCTGTCCGGACGGCGGCCGTCCTCCCGTGCGGACGGCCACGGGCGGGTGCCGGCCACCGCCCCGACCGCGCCGGATGCGCCCGGGTGTGCGCCGGTGCGCCGGGTGGGTGCATATGCTCAAATCAGTTGGTGAGATGCAGACTTGGCGCTTGACGGTGGTGTGGTGGAGCATGGGCGGGCGCGGTCTGTTGCGGTGCGCTTGCGCCGCGGCCGGGGCCGCACGCGTGCGGCGAGAGGAGGCGGGTCCGGTGTCCGGTCCGGTGGCACGTCCGTTTCTTATCCGGGGGAGGGCGGTCCCGCTGGCCAGGTACCTGGCCGAGGAGGGCATCGAGGGCCTGGTGGCCTGCTCGTGCATCGGGAACGAGGTCACCATCGACCTCGCCGACACCCGGATCCTGGTGAGTCTGGTCGACGTCGCCGGGGTCGTGCGGCTCAACTTCCACATGGTCCAGGACGGTCCGGCCAAGCCCCGTTCCTGGTCGCGCCGACTGCCGAGCGAGACCGAGCCGAGGGAGATCGCCGCTCGGATAGCGCGGGACGTCCGGACACTGGAGCGGGAACTGGCGCCGCTGCGCCGTCGGCCGCCGGACGGGTCGGAGCGCCGCTGGCCGGTGACCTAGCTGATGGTGGGCCACCTGCGGGGCCGCCAAGTCGGGTTGGGCCTATGAGACCCACGCCCCCGGCGGTACCGACGTCAATGCCACCGCTCGCCTCAACGGTCACCAGTCCCCCTACCTCGGGACCAAGGAGGTCGACTTCCCGGGAGGGGGCAACGGCCGGTACCTCAAGGGCGCTTGCGAGTACCACCTGACCCACACCGACCGGGACACGAAGGTCGGCACCTTCGAGAACCTCGGCTGCGAGTCCAGCGCCGACTTCGCGCCCTACGAGACCGAGGCGCCGCCCCCCGACAGGTGACCTGGCGGACCCGGGCCCGACGGCACTCCGCCGCCGGGCCCGGGTCCGTCGCAGCTCTGGACCGCTGGGGTCATCGGGTGAGGAGCCAGGACAGACTGCCGGTCAGCTCCGCCCGCAGGGCCGGGTCCGCCACGGCCGGGGTGGGGTCGGTGGCGACGGCCGTGAGCAGGTGGGGCCACGAGCGCGGGCCGGTCAGGTGCAGCGTGCCGAGGTCGAGCGCGGTGCGGCCGTTCAGCTGCGGTTGCTCGCGCCCGTCCAGGTACCAGCGCAGACGGGTGCCGGGCACCGGCAGGTCGACGGTCAGCCGGTCGGCGGCGGTGAGCCAGGTGTCGGTGGAGGTCGGGCTGGTCAGCGGGGTGGCGTGGCGGTAGAAGCCGGCGATCATCGCCTCCCGTCCGGGCAGGTTGAACTCGCGCCCGAGCGATCGCATGATCGAGTTCTCGGTCGGCCGGTACAGCCCCGTCGGGTAGTAGCCGCCGCCCTCGTACGTCCCGACCGTCCCGCCGTCCGGCGAGGCCTTGCCGAGCCAGCGGGACCACTTGCTGCCCTGGTCGCGCATCCGGTCGGCGGTCAGCGTGGTGAGATTGGCCTCGGGCGGCTCGTCGCCCTGGTAGGTGCCCTGGCCGTCGTAGGCGTACTCGTCGGCCAGCTTGCCCAGGGAGTGCCCGGTCTCGTGCACCGCGATCTGCCCGGACTTGGCGTTGCCGCCCGCCACGGTGGCGATGCCCTCGTAGCCGAGCGGGGACTTCACGTCGTTGTAGCCCGCGCCGCCGTACTTGGCGCTGTTGGCCACCACGATCACCAGGTCCGCCTGCGGGGCCTTCGCGGCGTAGCGCTCGACCGCCTTCTCGTCCACGCAGAGCAGCCGTTCCACGCCGTCGCACCAGAAGTACGCGCCGAGCGCGGTGTGCCGTGCGGTCGCCCGGTCCGGATCGCCGGAGACGCCGGACTCCGGCGAGACGGCGGTCACCGCCCAGACGTTGAAGAGGCCGCGGTAGGTGGCGTACGGCTCGACGGCGGTGATCTCGCGCCACTTCTCGGCGGCGTCGGTGCGGAACTTCTCCTGCTCCGGGGCCGCGTAGCCGTCGCCGATCACCACCACGTCCAGTTTTGTGGCCGGGTCGCCGTTGCGGACCAGGGCGGTGACGTCGCCGTCGCCCTCGACGCCGGGCGCGGCCAGGTCCGCGGTCGGGGCGGCGACGTGGGGGGAGGCGGTCGGCGCCGTGGTGCGGGAGATGCCGCCGTCCTCGGCGAAGACCTCCACCTGCTGCCGGGGTTGGTCCGCGCCCGGCGCGCTCCAGGCGGGGGCGGTGCCGAGGAGCGTCGCGGCGAGGGCGGTGGTGAGCAGGGCGCCTGCGGCCCTGCTGGCGGCCCTGATGGCGGTCCTGGTCGCGGTCCTGGTCCTGAGGTACGTCCTGAGGTGCACGGATGGCCTCCCGGTGGGCGGTGTGTGGGAGGCTCCTTCCCTTGTCTCGGACCTGACAATCACTCAGTGGTCGCCCGTGAGCGCCTCCGCCAGGATCCGGGCCTGCTCCTCGGTGATGCCGAGTGCGAGCGGAATCTGCCGGGGGCTGTAGTCCGAAGAGCAGACCGGGATCGGGCTGTCGGCCGTCACACTCCACCGCGGCTGGTGCTCCAGCCCCGGCTCGTCCACCAGCCGTGCGGCCAACTCCCCGGCGGCGTCGGCCCGGAGGCCGACCGCGACCAGCGCCTCGGCCACCGTCCGCTGCGCCTCCGGGGGAGTGTCGGCGTCGCCCAGTACCGGGAGGAGTAGCAGGAGCCGCCGCGCCCGGTCGCCGATCCCCTCGGGGTCGTGCTCGCCGGCGCTCCGCGCGAGGGCGGTCAGCTCGGGCCAGGACAGACCGGGGCCGGAGCCGTGCGGACCGTGCTGCCCGAGGAAGCCCAGCCGACCCCAGTCCGGATGGTGGACGAAGAAGTCGATGACGCTCTCGTCCTCGAAGTTCTGGTACGCCACGCAGGCGGTGTGGCCCCGGCCGAACGGCACCCGCACCACCAGCCCCGGCGCCTCGGCGTCGCCGAGCCGCTCCACCATGGCGTCGTAAGCCTCCTCCGGGACGCCGTACTCCTGCGGCTCCTCGTCGCCGTGGCCCAGGGGCAGGAGCAGATGGGCGAGCCAGAAGGCGGGCTCGCACGCGAGGTCCTCGCCCGCGCGCAGCTCCTTGTCCTCGTCCTCGTACTCGGGGATGTGCACCGCAGCAGTCATGCGGGGCAGCGTAGTGCGCGGCTCCGACAGGGCGGCCGGGCGGGGGGTCAGAGCTCGAGGAAGGTGGTGCGGGTGATGGCGGCCGCGATCAGCCAGAACACCACGGCGAGGGCCAGGGTGACGATCAGCGGCCACTGGAAGGTGATCAGGAGGGTGGAGCCCATGTCGGTCAAGAACGCGATCACGACGGCGTACCCGATGGCGATGCCCACCATGTATTCGATGTCCGCGACCAGGCCGCTGACCAACATCACCAGCCCGACCGCGATCAGCGCGCTGAACTCGACGATCGTCAGGTACGGGGTGCTCGGGGGCTGAGAGCGGTGGCCCTGGTAGCTGAGCTCGAACACCTTGCCCCGCAGGATCTTCAGGTCCACGACGGTGCCGGTGTCGACGTCGTCGTAGAACGCCCTGCCGACGTAGTAGCGGCCGGTGGGCGCCGTCTCACGGGTGACGGTCAGCGCGTAGTCCGTCGAGTCGGAGCTCGACTCCTCCTCCTTCTTCGCCACCCGACCGCTCTCCAGCGTCACGCAGCCGTCACCCGGCTTGGCTGCCGCGGTGCAGACCGGGGTGGTGCGGTACGCCCGGACCTCCTCGAAGGTGTCGGCGAACCGGACGAAACCGAGCACCGTGAGGGAGAGGCCGACGACCACGACCACGACGTGCGCGGCGGACCGGAGCCACTCGCCGAGGCTCGGTGTCGGCTGCGACGCGGCGGGCCGCGGATCGGGCTTCGCTCTCGGCTCCGGGGGCGTGTCCTGCGGGGGTATCGAGTCCTCAGGCATCGTCACCGCCCAGTGTTCGTACGGTCTGCTCGAACATCGTCATCCCCACCGGATGTGCTCTCACTGCCGTCCCTGCCGTCCCTGCCGTCCCTGCCGTCCCCGCTGTGCCCGCCGTCCCGTTCGCACCCGGTGCGAAGCAGGGCGCAGAGGGGATCATGCCGGGGTGGAGCGGCGAAGGCGAGGAACTACCGTAGTCCGGGGGCGACTTGTACGTCGGGGTAGCTTGTCGGGATGGCGCAGACGCCCGGTTCGCTCAGCCCCGTCTCGCGGACCGCCGTGTCCGTCGCACGGGCGCGCTCCTGCGAGAGCGGCCGTCCCGGCCCGCTGCTCGTCGACCCGTACGCCGCCGAGTTCGTCGCGGCGGCCGGGCTGTCGACAGAAGGGCCCTCGCGAATCAGCCCACTCGGCGGGGCACTCTTCGTGTACTGCGTGCTGCGGACCCGCTTCTACGACGCCGACTGCTGGCCGCCGAGGCCTCCCAAGCCATGCTGCCGGCCGCCGGATCGGACGCCCGGGCGTATCGGCTGGACTGGCCCTCCGGGACACGCCTGTGGGAACTCGACCTGGCGCCGGTGCTGGCGTTCAAAGAGCCGGTAATCGAGGCCGTCGGTGCGGAGGCGAACTGCGAGCGCACCGTGCTGCCCGGCGACCTGCTCGATCCCGGTTGGCCCCGCCGCCTGGTGGCGGCGGGCTTCGACCCGTAGCTACCGACCGCCTGGCCGGCCGAAGGCCTGCTGGTCTACCTCAGCGCGGACGAGGCAGCCGGGCTGCTCACGGCCGTCGGCTTGTTGTCCGCCCCGGGCAGCCGGCTCCTGATGGAGCAGGGCCTGGCCGTCGCGAAGACCCCGCAGGATCCCGCCATCGCCCACGTCACCGACCTCTGGCGCGGTGGCCTCGGGCCTGGAACGGACGAGTGGCTGCACCACCACGGGTGGGCGACGCGGTCGACCTCCCTCGCAGAGGTGGGGGAGGCCTACGGCCGTCCCTTGCCGGAGGGCTTCGGTCGTGCGTGGGGCTTCATCGAGGCCGTCCGCCTGGCCGGCTGACGCGTTGGTACGTGATCACGCGGCCGGCTGGTTCGAGGAACGCCTCGTGGACGTCGTTGCGGATGTCCCGAGGCAACGAGCGCGGGCGGGGGGCGCCCGCAGGTGCTGAGGGCGGTCGGTTTTTTTGGGTGCGTGGGGTGGTGGGGGGTGTGAAGGCCCGCCTTGTGTCCGCTTTTTGGTTGAAGGGGGGTGTGGGGCGGGCCTTGGGGTGTGGGTGGGGGGCTGGTGTGGTTGTGGGTGGTGGGTATCAGTTGAGGGTGGCGAGGGCGGCGTCGTAGTTCGGTTCGTCGGCGATCTCGGTGACGAGTTCGGTGTGTAGGACGGTGTCGTTTTCGTCGAGGACGATGACGGCGCGGGCGGTCAGGCCGGCGAGGGGGCCGTCGTTGATGGAGACGCCGTAGGTGTGGTGGAAGTCGTGTCCGCGCAGGGTGGAGAGGGTTTTGACGTTGTCGAGGCCTTCGGCGCCGCAGAAGCGGGTTTGTGCGAAGGGCAGGTCGGCGGAGATGCAGAGTACGACGGTGTTCTTCAGTGCGGCGGCCTGGGTGTTGAAGGTGCGTACCGAGGTCGCGCAGGTGGGGGTGTCGATGCTGGGGAAGATGTTGAGGATCTTGCGTTGTCCGGCGTAGTCCTTCAGTGAGGTGTCCGTGAGGTCCGCGCCGACCAGTGTGAATGCCGGGGCCTGGCTGCCGGTCGCCGGCAGTGTGCCGCCGATCTGGACCGGGTTTCCCTTCAGCGTGACCTGAGCCATGAAAAAGCCTCCTACCGGTGGTATACGGGTGATGACGCTGCCGATCCTACTGCCCGTCCCGGTTTCTGGAGGCCGGGTGACCGAGGGTCGGATACGGCACAGGGGGTCGGGCATCGGCCGGGGTGGCCGTTCGCGGATTTGCGGCTGCCCGTGGTCGACTGGAACGGGGTCGACGCCGCCGGTGGTGCGATCTTCAATGCCTCGGGCACGCTCACGGTCCAGGACAGTGTCCTGAGCCATAATGCGGCCGACAACGCGGTGGGCGGTGCCGTCGTCAACGGTGACAAGGCGACGTGCACCGACGGTGAGCTGTCTGACAACTTCGCCGGCCGTGACGGCGGCGCCGTCCAGAACGAGGGCGTTCTGGCGGTCGTCGGCGGCCTCGTCGTGGACGACCGGGCCGTGCTGGGCGGCGGTGGCATCGACGACGAGGGCTCCGCGACGCTGACCAGGGTCAAGGTCAAGGCGGACTCGGCCGGGGGTGTCGGCGGCGGTATCCGCGACCGGAAGGAGAGCGGGCCCACCGCGCTCACGCTCCACCACGGCACGGTCGCCGACGACACGGCCGCGGTCGACGGCGGTGGCGTCTTCAACGATGCCGGTGCCGGGGTGGCCCTCGACGACAGTCGGGTCGTCAATGACAGGCCCGACGACTGCGTCCCGCTGAACACCGTGCCGGGTTGCGCTGACTGACGGGTGGTCAGGAGGTCGGGCGGCGGCTCCCGGTCACCGGAGCCGCCGCCCCGGCGTTCCCGGCGCGGGTGGTCGCCGGTGGTCGCCGGTCGTTCCGGGTGGGAGGGTGTGGGTGGTGTGCGGGTGGTCGGGGCGGTGGTCGTGGGCGGGGTCGTCGATGGTGGGCGGGAGCATCGCGACCACCCCCGGGGGCGGCGGTGGTCGCCGGTTGTCCTGGGTGGGAGGGTGTGGGTGGCGTTGGCGCCGGTGGTGCTGGCCGCGGTGGTGGTGGCTGCGGGCGGGTGGTGGGTGGGTGCCTGGTGTTGTTGGTGTGGGGGTGCCGTGTTCGGGCGTAGCGGTCGAAGGGGGCTTGTGGGTGGTTTTCCAGGCGTGTGCTCAGTGCGTCGGGGGTCAGGTCGGTGCGGCCCAGTTCACGCCAGGGGGCGGCGATTTTCTCGGTGTCCGGGGTGAAGGTGAGGGCGTTCAGTGGCCGTCAGTGCAGGTGCCTGGTGTTGTTGGTGGGGGGTGCCGCGTTCAGGCGTAGCGGTCGAAGAGGGTTTGTAGGTAGTTTTCCAGGCGGGTGCTCAGTAGTTCGGGGGTCAGGTCGGTGCGGCCCAGTTCACGCCAGGGGACGGCGACTTTCTCGGCGTCCGGGGCGAAGGCGAGGGCGTCCAGTAGTCGCCAGTAGAGGTGGTCGGTGCCGGCGGTGAGGTGTCCGCCGGCCTGTTCGTAGGCGTCGGGGAAGGCCATGCCCGCGTGGGTGCCGTGTAGCAGGGCCAGGGCGGTGGAGCAGTGGGCGACGTCCAGGTCGGCCGGGCCCCAGGAGGTCTCCACCCAGTCCACCACCCCGCTCACCGTCAACTGTTCACCGGTGCCGGTGAACAGCACGTTGCCGGGATGGAAGTCGCGGTGTAGGAAGCGCGGGCGGTGTGCCGGCGCCTCGCGGTCGATCACGTTCACCGCCCGGTCCCACAGGCCCGCCCGATCGGTGTGGGTGGGTGGTTGGACGCGTTCGGGTGACGTCCACGCCTGCCAGGGGCGGGGGCGGTTTGCCCCGGATGCCTGGACGGCGTGGACGGCGGCCAACTGGGCGGCCAGCAGCGCGATACGGCGCTCGACGTCCCCGTCCTCGCGTACCCGTACCTCTCCCGGTAGGTGGCTCATCACCAGCGACGGGTACTCGCAGTGGGCCCCTTGCGCGTCCACGGCCCGCAGTCGCGCCGCCGGTACGGCGCCCGCCTGAAGCAGGCGCAGTACTGCGGCTTCCCGGGTCAGCAGGGCGGGCGCGTGACGCCGGTAGAACGGTTTGACGAAGGAACGCAGCACCAGCGCGTACGGGGCGTCGGTGCCCTCGACGTCCAGGCGGCGCATCCGCGAGGTCCACCCGCCCTTCAGGGGCGTCGCCCGCGTGATCCGCTCACCGGGCGCGAGTGCGCCCTGAACCCACCGGTGTGTGCCGGCCCACCCCTGGACGTCGTCCTCGATCACGCGCCTCAGCGTACGCCCTGCCCCGACCGGGTCGGCCCGAAGCCCCGGTCGGCGGCCCGGCGGCCCCTTCGACGACGAACCTGACGCATGATCAAGTCGGTTCATCGCGCGCCGAAATCCCCCTATTCCGATCCGGGACGACGTTTGAGAGGACGTTTCGTCTTGCTTCAGAAGCCGTTATCAATCCGGGCGTGATCGTTTGATTTCCGCTGCTCAGGCATGGCGTCGGCGGGAGGGCGGGCACGATGGGCGCGTCGTGTCGTCGTGATGCCGGAGGTGCCGGTTGCCCTCGCCGCTGGGTCTGCTGGAGGAACGGGAGCTGGATGCGCGTCGGCGCTTGGAGGAGTGCCGCGAGGCGGCGGAGCGCGCCCGGGCTGCGGTCGCCGAGGCCGAACGGGCGTATGAACGGGCGGTGATCGCGTGGGAGGGGCTGGCCGCGGCGCTGGCTGGTGCGCGTGGGGTGGACGGTTCGCCGCAGAGCGGGGAGCCGGCGGTGGCCGCGGCGCCGGGGACGGTGGTGCCGGTGTGGAGCGAGGGTGTGTCGGTGCGGGTGCTGGCGCCGGACTACCAGCGCATCGTCGTCCTGCTCGACGACGCCGCGCGGGAGGGGACGGGTCCGTTGAACTGCCGTCAGATCGCTCAGCGGCTGGGATGGGAGACGTCCGCGGCCGGGGTGGAGGGGGTGCGCGCGAAGGCGCGGCGGATGGCCGAGCGGGGCTGGCTGGCCAAGGAGCCGGATGGCCGGTTCAGCGCCGTCTTCCCGCCAGGCGGCGGGTCATGAGGGCGGCCATCGACCAGTGCACCATCGCCTCGGCGCAGGCGGTGGTGCGTTCGTAGTCGCGCGCGAGGCGGCGGGTGCGCATCAGCCAGCCGTTGGTGCGCTCGATCACCCAGCGGCGCGGCAGCACCTGGAGCCCCGTGGTGGCCTCGGTGCGCTTGACCACCGTGAGTGCCAGGTGCAGTGCGGCGGCGGCCCACTCGACCAGGGCGCCGGTGTAGCCGCTGTCGGCCCAGACCAGCTTCAGGCGGAAGCATTTCTCGCGCAGGCGCGGCAGCATCGCGGTCGCGGCGTCGCGGCGTCGCGGTCGGTGGCGGAGGCGGGGGTGACCAGCACGGCCAGCAGCAGGCCCAGGCAGTCCACCACCAGGTGGCGCTTGCGGCCGTTGATTTTCTTGCCGCCGTCGTAGCCGCGTGTGGCGGCGCCGACCACGGCGTCGGCCTTGACCGACTGGGAGTCGATGATCCCCGCGGACGGTTCCGGGTCGCGGCCCTCCTTGACCCGCACTCGGCGGCGCAGCCGGTCGTGCAGCTCGGTGAGCAGGCCCTGGGCCAGGAAGCGGCGGAAGAAGCGGTAGACGGCCCGCCAGTGGGGGAAGTCGGCGGGCATCGCCCGCCACTTGATGCCGCCGTCGACCAGGTAGAGCACGGCGTCGACCGTGGTGCGGTGGCAGTAGGCCTCCGGACGGCCGCCTCGGCCCTCCATCCAGCGAGGCAGCGGCAGCGCGTCGCGCACCACGGCCCACTCGGCGTCGGTGAGATCGCTGGGGTAACGGCGCTCGCGATCCTCGTGGTCGGCGGCGTTGCCGAACCGGTGAGCGAGACAATCACAGCCCGACACGCCGGAGTTGGACGCTGACCCGGCGAACGCGACAGACTGGGACAACAGGGCCTCCTCGCACTCCGGTGACTCGACATCTCCGGACTGTGCAGGAGGCCCTTCCTTCATGCGCCGGCCCGTACGCGATCATCCGAACGGGATCGAAAGCCGAACCCCCGTCCGATCTCAAAGCCCCAAGATCGCTTTGATCACGGCTTCTCATGACAAGTCGAGGCCTGTGTGGGGTGGGGGCCGCGGGGCGTGTGTGGCGAAAGGTGATGTGAGGTATGTGTGTGGCCGCGCGGACGTGGTGTTTGCCCGTCTTGTTCCTTGGAGTGTGTTTCGCATCGACGATGCCCGGGTTCTCAAGCCGGTCCGCATCTGACGGCCCCTTTCGGTGACGAATGTGACGTGTGGTCAGACATGTGTGACGTGCGTCGGAGTCCCGTGGATTTCGATCCGGGTGATGTTTGACAGTGGTCCCCGTCGCGGTTTGGGTGGGGATCCGGGTCGCGCCGGTTCAAGTGCGACCCGGGGGGCCCGTGATGCCGGGGAAAGTCGTCTTCGAGACCATGGGGGGACCGGGGGGCCTCACCGTCCGTGAGATGCCCCTGCCCCGGCCCGGCCCCGGTGAACTGGGACGGGATGATCCTGCCCGGTGGCGCCGGCCGGCACCGCCTCGAACAGCTCCCGGTCACGCGTGCGCGAGGCCGTCACCAGCTCACCCGTCCCGGTCACCACCTGGAGCTCCTCGACGGTGTCCACCTGCATCCCGTAGTGCTGCACCGCCCCGCCGATACCGCCCACGCTCAGCGTCCCGCCGACGGACAGGTGCAGATAGTCCGTCAGGCACGGCGGCACCCAGCCCTCCTTCAGGCCCGCGTCGGTGAGCTGCGCCCAGGTGGCGCCGGCCTCGACGACGGCCCGCCCGGGCCGGATCGAGACGACCTTGTCCAGGCCGCGGGCGTCGATCGCGATGCCGCCGCGGGGGTTGGCCTGGCCGTAGTTGGAGTGCGACTCCAGCCCCGCCGCGCCGACCGCCGCCGCATCGCCGCTCTGTCCGTTGACGGCCACCGGGATGCGGTGGCGGTGGGCGAAGGCGACCGTCTTCTGCACGTCCAGCACCGAGCCGGGCCGCAGCACTGCACGGGGCGCGGCAGAGACCAGGTGCCCGAAGTCGCCGGAGAACCGTTCCAGGCCCTCGCCCTGCAGGGTCACCGTCCCGTCCAGCGCCGGCAGCCGCGCCACCTGCGCGCCCGGTTCGCCGGCCCACGCCCGGGCGGCGGTGTTCCAGCCGACGACGGCGGCCCCGGCGCTCCTGCCGCTCCCGCCGCTCCTGCCGCTTGCGCCGCCGTGCGGCCCCGGTGTGACGGTGCGCCGGGGCCGTGGATCCCTTACTGGGTCGCCTGGCCCAGTCGCCGCTCGATCTGCCGCAGGTCCGACATCGTGTAGTCCCACATGTGGCGCTGGTAGGCGGGCGCGTCGGCGGGGATGTGTGCGCAGGCGGCCTTCGCCTCCTCCAGCAGCAGCTGCCGGGCCTTCGGCAGGTGGGCCACCCGCGGGCCCTCGGCCGCCTCCCGCAGGACGAAGGCGAGTTTGAAGGCGTAGACGCGCGGGCTCGCCGTGAAGAGGATCCGGTAGACCCGCAGCCCCTCCTCCCCTTCCAGGATCCGGTCGTTGTGGCTCATCAGCCGCACCCGTGCCCTCAGTGCCAGGTCCGCATGCGCGTTCAAGTCCCTTGTATCCCTTCGTCGTTGCTCATCCGTCTCACCTGCCCCCCTCGTGGCGCCGGGGCGCGAGGGCCCGCGCGCCGGCCGCCCCGCGAAAGGGGGGCGGTGGCGCGTGGGTCGTGGAGGGGGAGGGGGTGTCGCACGAGTGTGCGCCCCGCCGAGGCGAGGCGACAAGGCGAAACCGGGGTGCGCTGCGTCCTACCGCAACCCTTGCCTGACCTGGCAGGATCGGGGTCGGCACCCTTCCGGGGCCCGGGTGGGAAAACCCGTTGCACCCCCGGGGAGCGCTGCGGGAGAGTGGTCGCGGACGACGCCGCACGCCGTACGCAGCGAAGGAGGGGAGTACGCCATGAACGCCGCAGCAGCCCGAGCCGCCCATGGCCGTGGTTATCGCCGCTTCCCGTCCGCGCGCCGCGTCGCCGCCGTCCCGCCCCGGGCGTAGCCGGGCGTCGCGCCGCCGCGTCACGCTTTCGGTCACGTTTCCTCCGTGCAGAGCAAGGGTGTTGACGCCCCCCTGAGGGCGAGCTGGGCACTGGCGAGCCCAAGGGCCTGTAAAGCCCCCGCTTCGGCTGTGGCGGTTCGAATCCGCCCTCGCCCACCCCTGCGGCAGGAGGCGCCCGGTGCGGGTCTAGCCTGGTCGCATGTTCGTACTGGAATTGGTGTACACCGCGGAGCTGGAGCGGATCGACGAGGCGATGGCGCGGCACAGGCGGTGGCTGTGCGGGCAGGTCGAGGCCGGGGTGTTCCTGGCCGCGGGGCGCAAGGTGCCGCGGGAGGGCGGGGTGATCCTGGCGGCGGGTGAGGACCGGGCGGCGATCGAGGCGCTGGTGGCCACCGACCCGTTCGTGCGCGAGGGCCTGACCGAGTACCGGATCACACAGTTCGCGGCCACCGTCACCGCGCCGGCCCTCGACGGTCACCGCGAACGGCCGCCCGTCTGAACCGAAACGGCCACACGCGCCCCGCGTCGCCCCGTGCGGTTCGGGGCGCGGTCGCGTTCTGGCTACGATCGGTGAGCGCGGGGACGAGGACGTCGACGCGAGTTTCGGGATTTTCGGCGGGAGAAGACGGATGGCACACGCACGGGCCGGGCAGCCGGCGCAGCCCGGTGACCTGGTGGACGTGGCGCGGCTGGTGACGGCGTACTACGCGCTGCGGCCGGATCCGCAGGAGGCGGCGCAGCGGGTGGCGTTCGGGACCTCGGGGCACCGGGGCTCCTCGTTGGACGCGGCGTTCAACGAGGACCACATCGCCGCGACCACGCAGGCGATCTGCGAGTACCGGGCGCTGCAGGGGGTGGCGGGCCCGCTGTTCCTGGGCGCGGACACCCACGCGCTGTCCGAGCCGGCGAGGGTGACGGCGCTGGAGGTGCTGGCGGCCAACGGCGTGCAGGTGCTGATCGACGCCGCCGACGGCTACACCCCCACCCCGGCGATCTCGCACGCGATCCTGGCCCACAACCGGCGCAGCCCCCGGGCGCTGGCGGACGGCATCGTGGTGACGCCCTCGCACAACCCGCCGCGCGACGGCGGCTTCAAGTACAACCCGCCCAGCGGGGGACCGGCCGGATCCGAGGCGACCGGCTGGATCCAGGACCGCGCCAACGAGCTGATCCGCGAGGGCCTGCGCGGGGTGCGGAAGGTCCCCTACGCGCGGGCGCTGGCCGCGGCCACCACCGGCCGCCACGACTACCTCACCGCCTACGTCGAGGACCTGCCCTCGGCGGTGGACCTGGACGCGGTGCGGGCGGCGGGGCTTCGCATCGGCGCGGACCCGCTGGGCGGGGCGTCGGTGGCGTACTGGGGGCGCATCGCCGAGACGCACCGCCTGGACCTGACGGTGGTCAACCCGGTCACCGACCCGACCTGGCGGTTCATGACGCTGGACTGGGACGGCAGGATCCGCATGGACTGCTCCTCGCCGGCCGCGATGGCCTCCCTCATCGGCCGCCGGCAGGAGTACGCCATCGCCACCGGCAACGACGCGGACGCCGACCGGCACGGCATCGTCACCCCCGACGGCGCCCTGATGAACCCCAACCACTACCTGGCGGTGGCCGTCGACTACCTCTACCGCCAC
Organism: Kitasatospora sp. NPDC018058; assembly: GCF_044327205.1. Taxonomy (NCBI): domain Bacteria; kingdom Bacillati; phylum Actinomycetota; class Actinomycetes; order Kitasatosporales; family Streptomycetaceae; genus Kitasatospora; species Kitasatospora sp. NPDC018058. The sequence continues at coordinate 133,311 of NZ_JBIRFA010000016.1, forward strand.
CGCGCCGACTGGCCGGGTGATGCGGCGGTGGGCAAGACGCTGGTGTCCTCCTCGATGCTGGACCGCGTCGCCGCCGACCTGGGCCGCCGGCTGCTGGAGGTCCCGGTCGGCTTCAAGTGGTTCGTCGACGGCCTGCTGGAGGGCTCGATCGCCTTCGGCGGCGAGGAGAGCGCCGGCGCCTCCTTCCTGCGCCGCGACGGCGGGGTGTGGACCACCGACAAGGACGGCATCCTGCTGGCCCTGCTCGCCTCCGAGATCACCGCCGTCACCGGCACGACCCCCAGCGCCCACTACCGCGAACTGACCGCCCGCCACGGCGAGCCCGCCTACGCCCGCGTGGACGCCCCCGCCGACCGCGAGCAGAAGGCCCGCCTGGCCCGCCTGGCGCCCGAGCAGGTCACGGCCGGGCAGCTGGCGGGGGAGAAGATCACCGCCGTGCTCTCGAACGCGCCCGGCAACGGGGCCGCGATCGGCGGCCTGAAGGTGTGCACCGACAACGCCTGGTTCGCCGCCCGCCCCTCGGGCACCGAGGACGTGTACAAGATCTACGCCGAGTCGTTCCTGGGCACCGAGCACCTGGCGCGGGTTCAGGACGAGGCCCGCGCGCTGGTCGGCGAGGTGCTGGGCGCCTGACGCCGCGCGCCGTACGGGGCCGCGCCGCGGCCCCGTACGGCCTCTCCCTCCCGTGCCCCGGCCCCGTACGGCGCTCAGCCGCGGGCCGCCGCCGCGGCCGCCGCCGGGGCGCCCGCGCGCTGGTCGCGGGTGGTGGCCGCCGCGATCGCGCACGCGATGAGCGCCGGCACCGCCGCCGCCAGCGGGAACCACCGCCCTCCCAGCACCGCGATCGCCGCCGACCCCGCCACACCCCCCGCCGCCGTGCCCAGGTACAGCGCACTGCTGTTCAGCGAGATCAGCAGCGGCGCGTTTGCCGGGTCGATCGACGCCAGCCGGTGCGGCAGCGCCACCGACACCGCCCACCCCGCCAGCGGCACCACCATCGCGTACGCCAGCGACCCCGGCATGCTGCGCCCCAGCCAGGGCAGGGCGGCGAAGGCGGCGGCGGCGAGGGCGGAGCCGGTCAGCAGCACCCTGCGCACGCCGACGCGGTCGACCAGGCGTCCGCCCAGCCAGCTGCCGGCCACCGACATCACGCCGGTGGTGAGCAGGATCAGGCTCAGCCGGTTCGCGCTTTCGCCGGTGGCGCCCGAGACGGCGGTGGCCAGGTAGATGTAGACGCTCTGGAAGGCCAGGAAGAAGGCGAGGGTGGTGGCGGCGGCGCCGAGCACCCGGGGCCGGCCGAGCGGGGCGAGGCGGGCCTTCAGGGTGGGGGCGGCGGTGGGGGCGGGCAGGTCGCGCAGCAGGGCGGCCAGTCCGGCCAGTGCGGCCAGGCCGAGCGCGGTGACCAGCCACATCGTCATCCGCCAGTCGGCGCGTCCGACCCAGGTGCCCAGCGGCACGCCGAGCGCGGTGGCCACCGTCATGCCGCCGAGTACGGTGGCCAGCGCCCGGCCGCGCCGTTCGGGGGCGACCAGGGTGGTGGCCACGGCGTTGGCGGTCGGCGTGTAGAGGGCGGCGCCGGCCGCGGCGAGGACCCGGGTGGCGAGCAGCAGTTCGTAGGTGGGGGCGAGGGCGCTGAGCGCGTTGGCGGCGCTGAAGACGGCGAGCGCGGTCAGCAGCAGGCGCCGGCGCGGCCAGCGGGCGGTGGCGGCGGCCAGCGGCGGGGCCAGCAGCGCGTAGCCGAGCGCGAAGACGGTGACCAGCTGGCCGGCGGCGCCCACCGAGACCCGCAGGTCGGCGGAGACCGGGCCGAGGATGCCGGCCACGACCATCGAGTCGGTGCCCATGGCGAAGGTCCCGAGGGCGAGCAGGAGCAGGCGTACGGGCACGGAAAGCCCCCCGAGGCTATTGTTGGACGAACATGGAACAGTTTGATGCTCGCCAAACAATCGGGGATTGGTGGATGATTGTCAAACCATCCCCGCTGTTGCCCGCCGTCCCGCCCCGCCGAGACCCCAGGACCGGAGCCGAACCCATGACCGACGACGAGCGGCTTCCCCAGCCCGCCACCGCCGACATCGACCTCGTCACGGTCCTGCACGCCCTCGGCGACCCCGTCCGCATGCGCCTGCTGCTCAGCTACGCCGACGGCGCCGAACACTCCTGCGACCCGCGCAGCCTGGGCCTGGACCACCTCCACAAGTCGACCGTCTCCCACCACATGCGCGTCCTGCGCGAAGCCGGCGTCACCACCACCCGCGTCGCCGGCCGCAACCGCTTCGTCAGCCTGCGCCGCACCGACCTGGACGCCCGCTTCCCGGGCCTGCTCGACGCCCTGCTGGCATCGGCGGGGGCATCGGCGGGGGCGGGGGCGGGGGCGGCGGTCCCGGTCCCGGCCTGAGCCCCACGGCGGACGGGCGTGTCGCGCCGAGGGCCCGCCCCCGCGAGCGCGGGTCCCGGGCGCCGGCTCCACCGCCGACCCGATGCGCCCGCCGCCGCCGATGACCTCCACCCGGAACGGCCCCGCACGCGGCGCCACGTGGCAGGCGCTGCGGCCGCACCCGAGGGGCCGGCGCCGGTGCCCCACCCAACCGCCCGGGCCCCGCGCGCAGGGTCCGTACCGCACGCGCACACGAAAAGGACCGCACCATGCCGATCAGAGGCGTGCTCTTCGACGTCGACGACACCCTGTTCGACTACTCCGGCTCCGAGCAGGCCGGCATCCTCGCCCACCTGCGGCAGACGGGCCTGCTCGAGCGCCTCCCCTCCCCGCAGGCGGCGCTGACCCTGTGGCGCACCGTCATGCAGACCCACTACGCGCGCTTCCTCGCCGGCGAACTCACCTTCCGCGGCCAGCAGCACGAACGCACCCGCCACTTCCTCACCCACCTCGGCGAGGACGGCGCCCACCACCTCACCGACGAACAGGCCGCCGCCTGGTTCGCCGGCTACGCCGCCCACCGCGACGCCGCCCAGGCCGCCTTCCCCGACGCCGCCCCCACCCTCGCCGCCCTCGCCCCCCACTACCGCCTCGGCGTCGTCTCCAACTCCGACACCGACCACCAGCGCCGCAAACTGCGCGCCGTCGGCCTGCTCGACCACGTCGCCGACGTCCTCATCTGCTCCGACCAGCACGGCGAGGCCAAACCCGCCCCCGGCATCTTCCACGCCGGCTGCGCCGCCCTGGGCCTGGCCCCCGACGAAGTCGCCTACGTCGGCGACAACTACACCCTCGACGCGGAAGGCGCCCACCGCGCCGGCCTGCACGCCTTCTGGCTCGACCGCACCGCCTCCGCGACCCCGGTGGCGCAGGGCATCCGCGTCCTGTACTCCCTGGACGCCCTGGCCGGCGCCCTGGCCACCTGAGCCGCCTGGGTCGCCTGAGCCGCCCGCGGCGCACGGGGAGTCGGCGGGCCCGACTCCCCGCTGCGGTGTCCGGTGTGATCGAGGATCCCGTTCGGTCGGCCGGGCGACGGCCCGGCGGGGCCGGTGCATGACATTCGGCGGCGTCGGCTCCCCGGCCGGGGAGCCGGCCCGGGGGTTCGGCGGCCGCGGGGAGCGCGGTCGGCCGATCGCCGCTGCGGGGCCCTGCGCGTTCACCGAACCGTGGGGCGGCGCGTCGGTGAGCTGCCCTGATCGGTCGCGGCGTCCCGCTCCGGTCGGTCAGGCGCTCGGCGGCCCGGGTGCGGCGGTGGGTGCCGGGGGTGGCCCGTGGGCGGTGGCCGCACCGCCCTGGCGTGCGGGACTCCACGGGCCGTATGGGCCGCCGGCCGGCCCGTCTGGCCTCTCAGGCCCCGCCGGATGGTGGCCAATTCGCGGCCTTGGAAAGGAAGTTTGCCTCTCCTAGCGTTGCCTCGGCCGTGCAGGGGGAACGGTTGCGACCTCCGCCCTGCCCGCTGATCGGTTCGACCATCCGCGTTCATCCGGCAGGAGCCGAGTCGACCATCGACAAGCTGATACCGGGCCGCGCCGTGCGCATCGCGGCGGCCGTCGCGACCGCGGCGGCGTTCGCGTTCACGACGGGCGGTGCCGCGACGGCACAGAGCCCGGCACCCGCGGCGCAGGGGAGCGTCACCGTCACCGCGCAGCACGAGAAGGACCTCAAGGAGGCCCTCAAGGGCCTGACCCCCGTGTCCCCGGAGGAACTCCAGCGCATCCTCTCGGCGGGCGGCAACGGCCTTGCCACGCAGAGCATCGGTTTCAACGGGGCCTACGACCACATCATCAACGACAACGGCAACCAGTGCCTCGCGGTCCCGGGAGGCAGCACGGCGCAGGGCACCGGGCTGATCCAGTGGCCCTGCGGCACCTGGAACGACCACTACTGGACCGCGAACTGGCAGTTCAGCGCCAACGACTTCAACTGGTACCACGTCGTCGACTACAACAGCGGCCAGTGCCTGGCCGTCCCGGGCGCCGGCACCAGCGCCGGCGCCCATGTCATCCAGTGGCCGTGCGGCACGTGGCCCGACCACTACTGGCACTGAGCTGAACCGGTGGGCCCGGTCCGGTACTCACCGCCGGGCCCGCCGCTCGACCGGTGAAGGGGCGCCGGCCGCCCGGACACGGCGGCCGGCGCCTCGGCGCGGTCCGGACGGGTTCTCGCCCCGGCTACTTCGGTGGCTGCGGCTGCTGCGGCGCACGGTCGGCCCCGAACAGCTCCAGGCAGGCCGCGGTCAGGCCGGTGACCGTGACCGGGACGGGCGGGCCCTGCCAGTTGTCGCGGGACAGGCGCAGGCGCTGGGATTCCACGACGCGGCCGTCGAGGGTGTCGCGGGTGATGCCGTCGGGGCGGTAGCCGAGCTTGCGGGAGACGGCGAGGGAGGAGTGGTTGTCGGTGAAGGACGCCGAGGTCGCCGAGAGCGCGCCGAGTTCGGCGAAGGCCAGGTGGAGCATCGCGGCGCGCATCTCGGTGCCGATGCCCAGGCCCTGGTGCGCCAGCCCGAGCCAGGAGCCGGAGGCGATCTCGCGGCGGACGGCGAAGTCCCGGGCGCGCATGTCCTGGTAGCCGACCGGGCGCCCCTCGTGGAAGACCACCAGGTCCAGGGCCCAGTGCTGCGGACTCCAGCGTCCCAGTCGCCTCCAGTGCAACTGCAGGACGTGCCGGGCGCGTTCGGCGGGCGGCAGGGTCGTCCACGGGGTGAGGAAGGGGCGTACGTGCGGGGGATGGACGCCGCGCGCGGCCACGTCCGCGAGGTCGGCGAGCTCCTCCTCGCAGGGCGCGCGCAGCTCCAGACGGGGCGTGGTGACGCGCAGGCCCCGCAGCGGCCAGTGGTCGGTGATCACCGGGACAGTGTGCCGCAGTCCCGCGACCGCCGCACCGGGGCTCGCGGCCCGGCTTCGCGGCCGGGGCCTGCCGGCCGGCGCTGCCCGACCTTTCGGCAGGCGCGGGCGGTCAGCGCCGGTGACCGACCAGCGGTTCGGGCGGGTGTGGCGGGCACGTGGGCGGCCGTTTCGGCGCGTGGTGAACCGGGGCGCTTCGACCGTGGGACCAGGGCGCTCTCAAGGGTGGTGGCGGGGCAACCTCGCGCCGTACCAAGCGCCCCAGGTCAGGGCACCAGCACCAGCCGCCCCCGCAGCCCGCCCCGCTCCAGGCGCTCGTGCGCCTCGCCGGCGCGCTCCAGCGGCAGGGTGGCGGCGACCCGCAGGGTCAGGCGGCCCTCCTCGGCCAGCGCGGACAGACGGGCCAAAGCGGCGCCGTCGGCGCTCACCCACACGTTCGCCACCCGGATCCCGCGCAGCCCCACCGGCTCACTGCCGCCCGACACCGCCACGAACGCGCCCCGCCCGCGCACCGCCCCCAGCGCCGTCGTCCCCAGCAGCGCCGCGTCGAGCGCTCCGTCCACCCCGCCGGGCACCGACTCCCGTACGGCCGCCGCCACATCGGGCACCGTACGCGGCACGAACCACTCGGCGCCCAGCGAGCGCACCAGCGCCTCGTCCCCGGCGCCGGCGACCGCCACCACCCGCAGGCCGCGCAGCACCGCCAGCTCGACCGCGAAGCCGCCCACCGCTCCCGCCGCGCCCGTCACCAGCACGCTCGCGCCGGCGGGCAGGTCCAGCAGGTCGAGCGCCTGCCACGCGGTGAGGCCGTTCAGCGGCAGCGTGGCCGCCTGCGCGAAGCCCACCCCCGCGGGCGCCGGGGCCAGCGCGCCCGCGTCCAGCACCGCGAACTGCGCGTAGGCGCCCAGGTCCACGTCCAGGCGGTCGCGCAGCCCCACCACCGGCTGCCCCGGCGTGAAAGCCGTCACCCCCTCGCCGACGGCGTCCACCACCCCGGCCACGTCCCAGCCGATGCCCGTCACCTCCCGCGCCGCCATCAGCCCCGCCCCGGCCAGCGCCCCCGCGCGGGTCAGCGCGTCCACCGGGTTCACCCCCGCCGCCGCCACCCGCACCCGCACCTGACCCGCACCCGCCCCGGGCAGCGCCACCCGCGCCACCTCCAGGGCCTGCGGCCCGCCGAACGCCCGCACCACCACCGCACGCATACCGCCCACACCCCTTCAAGGACTCGACAACGATGCCCAACCTAGGGAGAGTTGCTCCCCACCGGGAAGCACGCACCCCAAGGTGCGTAACCGACCCCAAGGGGAGGAGCGCCAGTTGCCCACCATGACCGCCGCCCAGCGCCGCGCCGCCGCACGGGCCCACTACGACGCCTACCTCGCCCAGTGCCCGGCCCGCCAACTCCTCGACCGGATCGGCGACAAGTGGGTCAGCCTCGCCGTCAACGCCCTCGCCGACGGACCCCAGCGCTACAGCGACCTGCGCCGACGCCTCGCCGGGGTCAGCGAGAAGATGCTCACCCAGACCCTGCGCGCCCTGGAACGCGACGGCCTGCTGCAGCGCACCGTCACCGCCACCGTCCCCGCCCGCGTCGACTACGCCCTCACCCCGCTCGGACACGACCTGCTGCCCCTCGTGCGGTCCATCAAGGCCTGGGCCGAGACCCACATGCCCCACGTCCTCGCCGCCCGCGCCGACTACGACCACCACCAGGCCGGCGGGCAAGGGAGCCGGCCGTGACGGCCGGCCGCAGGTGACGGTCGCAGGAGCGGGACGGGTGCTCATCGACGCCGCGCCAGCAGCCCCGCCGGTACCAGCGCCAGTGCCAGTACACCCGCCGCCACCGCGTACGCGGTACGGAAGCCGGCCGGGTCGGTGCAGTCCCGCCGCGAGGTCCCACCGCGCAAACTGGCCAAGCAGATCGCCATCGCGAGCGCCTCCTGCGGCGTCTTCGGCCGCGAGGGCTACGCCCGCGCCTCGGTCGACGCGCTGGCCGCGGCGGCCGGCGTCTCCACCCGGACGCTCTACAACCACTTCCCGGGCGGCAAGGCCGAGTTGTTCCGCACGGTGGTGGCATGGACCTCGGGCGAGGTGCGGGATGCCCAGATCGCCAAGATGAACGGCCTGTTGGATGCGGAACGCCCGCCCCGGCCGGCGGACCTGGAGCGCGACCTGGTCGCCCTGGCGCGCGCCTTCGTGGCGTTGATGGCCGAGCACCCGGACCACTTCGCGTTGGTCCGCCACATTCATGCCGAGGCCGACCACGTGCCGCCGGAGGTGCTGCAGACCTGGAAGGAGGCCGGGCCGGGCCCGGTGGGCCGCGCCCTCGCCGATGCGATGACCTCTCTGGCCGCGGCCGGACTGCTCGATCTCCATGGGGACGCGGCGTTGGCGGGTGCACATTTCATGGCGCTGACGTCGCACTCGATCGTGCAGCTCACGCACTACGGGGTGCTGACGCTGTCGGCGCAGGAGACGGACCGGCAGATCACCGGTGGCGTGGCGGCCTTCCTGCGGGCGTACCGGGCCGCCTGACGGTTCGGACGCCTTCGGGCCGCGTCACTTCGGGCTCGTCGGCGGTGTGCTTCAGGACCCGGCCCCAGGCCGCATGTACCGGATGCGGCACTGGCCGCAGCCGCGGCGCCACGTCGCCCGGGCCCGCCGAGCCGCCCGGCGGGCCCGGTCCACGCCCGCCCGAGCGCCCGCCCGCCCGTCAGCGCCGGGCGAAGGCGACGATGTCCGCCAGCGGCGGGTCGTAGCCGCGCGTGGTGTCCACGCACAGGCGCGGCACACCGGGCAGGGACAGCGGCGTGAAGTCGTCCAGCAGGTTGCCCGCCCCCGGCGGGGCCGCGAGCAGTTCCCGGTCGGCGTGCGCGGCCCGGTGCCCGCCACAGGCCAGGCGCTCGGCGATCCGCCGCCGGGCCAGCGCCGCCTCCACCCGGCAGTGCACCACCCGCAGCTGCGTGCGCGCGGCCAGCGGCTCCAGACCCGGGCGCCAGAGCCGGTCCTGGAACGCGGCCTCCGCGACCACGCTCACCCCGGCGCGCACCAACACCCCCAGCACCTCGAAGAAGACGGCACGCACCGCCTCGTCGACCCCGGGGGCCGGCTCGCCCGCGCCCGCGTGCACCAGGCCCTCCTTCACCTCGTCCCGGCACACCGCCGGGCAGCCGATCTCCCCGGCCAGCGCGTGCGCCAGCGTCGTCTTCCCGCTGCCCGGCCCGCCGCTCACCACGATCAGCACCGCCCGCCTCCCCGTTCCACCCCGAGCCGCCCACCGGACCGGCACCGTCACGACGGTACGCCGCCGTGACAGGGTCCTCGGCCATGCGCGAATACTTCGTACAAGCAGGCCACGGCGTGCGCTTCGCATGGGGCCGGCCGGCGCCCGCCACCTCGCCGCCGAGGTCGCCGCCCTGGTGGTCGTCGACGTCCTGTCCTTCACCACCTCCGTCTCGGTCGCGGTCGAGACCGGGGCGCGGGTCTTCCCGTACGCCTGGCGCGACGAGAACGCCGAGACCTTCGCCCGCAGCCGTGACGCCCGACTCGCCGTCGGCCGAAGCGCCGTCAGCGCGCAGACACCCTGATTGCTCTCCCCGGCGGCGCTGCGCCGCGCGCCGGCCACGCCGCGCCTGGTGCTGCCCTCGCCCAACGGGTCGGCGATCGCGGCGGCGGCGCACGGCGCCGGGGCGCAGGTGGTGGCGGGCTGCCTGCGCAACGCCGGCGCGAGGCGGGGGCGTCAGGGCCGGTCGCGGGTGGTGGCGCGGCGCACCGCCCACGGCAGGACGAACCACAGGCCGGTGAAGATCAGGCCGATGACGCAGGCGATCGTGACGGCCAGCGCCGTGCCGAGGACGACGTCCAGGACCAGCAGCACGGCCCCGGTCAGGGCGGAGGCGAGCAGCAGCAGGCCGACCTGGGCGATGCGGGTGGACACGTCGACGATGCGGGCCTTGCCGGGATGGTGGAACAGGCCCCGGTGCAGGGCGACGGGCGTGGCCAGGACGGCGGCGGCGACGACGGCCAGCAGCAGGGTGGCGATGTAGATGTCCTGCTGGGCGTCGCTGAGTTCGGCGAAGCGCGGGGTGAAGGCGACGCCGAGCAGGAACGCGAAGACGATCTGCACACCGGTCTGCAGCACCCGCAGCTCCTGCAGCAGCTCCACCAGGCGCCGGTCCGCCCGCACCGCCGGGTTCTCCCAGCCGGGCGGCGGGGGAGCGGACCGGCCCAGGCGGTCGGGGTCGGGGTCGGGTGGGGGAGCATCGCTGGTCATGGGTCATATTGTGCTTGCCCTGTGCCGGTAGTCGAGGATCGCGCGAAAGCGCACGTCCAGTCGTGCCACCTCCTGGCCGCCGCCGTCGAGGGGGCGCCGCCCCCGCTGGAGGGCCCCACCCCGCTCGCTTTCGGCAACGTCACCCTGGTGGCCACCGCCCTCGCCTTCGCCTGCCGGTTCGCGGGACTGCGTCACCTGCCGGCCGCAACCGTCGGCCTGCTCGGACTGCTCAACCCGCTGGCCGGTGCTGCTGGGCACCGCGCTGGACGGGGGCGCCTTCGGGGTGCGCCAGGGGGCGGGGCCGGCGCTGGTGGCGGCCGGGTCCTGCTCGGGCGCCCGCGACCCCCGCGCCCGCTCGCGGCACGCGCCGCCGCCGGGCGGCCGGGCTTGCCGCGCCGGCGGGTGCCGTGATCGGATGGCGGGCGGCATCGCGTGCCGGTGGCGGACCGCGCCAGGCATGGAGGTGCGCAACCGAAGGGACCGCCCACCCGTGGCCTCCCCCGTGAACGGCCGAACCGCCGCCCTCAGTCTTCAACTCTCCCAAGCCCACCGGGAACTGCGCCGCCGCCTGGCAGACGTCCGGGCCGGACTCGGCCGGCGAACGCTCGCCGACGACACCCTCCTCACCCACTGCCTGGCCTTCTGCACCGCCCTGACCAACCATCACCAAGGAGAGGACGAAGGCCTGTTCGCCGCCCTGGTGCGCGAACGACCCGACCTCGCACCGACGGTGGCCAAACTCGTCGAGGACCACGGCTTCATCTCCCGCATCCTCACCCGGGTGCGCGAACTCGCCGAACAGGCCGCCGAGGCACCCGACGCAGACCTGGAGGCGATCGGCCGCGAACTCGACGGACTGGCCGCCATCATGGAATCGCACTTCGGCTACGAGGAACGCGCCATCGGCGCCGCCCTGGACGCCGGGGCGGGCGACGACGGCTGGTCGGAGCCGGTCCTGCGCTTCCACGCACCGTGACGACCCCGCCGTAAAACCCTTCGCGGAGCAGGACCCCTCTTCCCTACACTCGCCACGCAGCCGCGCCCCGAGGTGCGGACGACCGTGACGACGACAGCCAGGGGAGAGGGGGAGGGCGGCCATGCCGAAGCACAGCGCCGCCGCCCCCTCTCCCGCGTCGCGGTACGAGGTGATCCTGGTGTCCCCGCCCTTCCGGTGCCCGCTGCGCGGCCGGCACCGGAACAGTGCCGCGACCGCCTGAACCCCGCCTGCCGAAAACCGGCACCGGCGTTCCACCGCAACATATCTGACGAATCATCAGACTTTCGGCACTGGACCCAATCGCGCGCCCACCCGTAGAAGACGCCCCTTGAAAGGCAACCGGGCCATGCGCACCGACACCACCACCACCCGCTCCACCACCGCCGCCACCGCCGCCATCGCCGCCGTCCGCAACCTCGGCATCCTCGCCCACGTCGACGCCGGCAAGACCACCGTCACCGAGCGGATCCTCTACCTCACCGGCACCACCCACAAGCGCGGCGAAGTCCACAACGGCACCACCGTCACCGACTTCGACCCCCAGGAACGCGACCGCGGCATCACCATCTTCGCCGCCGCCGTCAGCTGCGCCTGGGCCGGACACCGGATCAACCTCATCGACACCCCCGGCCACGTCGACTTCGCCGACGAGGTCGAACGCTCGCTGCGCGTCCTGGACGGCGCCGTCGCGGTGTTCGACGCGGTCGCCGGCGTCGAACCGCAGAGCGAATCGGTGTGGCGCCAGGCCGAACGCCACGGCGTGCCCCGGATCGCCTTCGTCAACAAGCTCGACCGCGCCGGAGCCGACCTGGACACCGCGCTCGCCTCCATCCGCGAACGCCTCCACCCGCGCCCGCTCGCCGTCCAACTGCCCATCGGCACCGAGGAGTCCTTCACCGGCGTCATCGACCTCGTACACCTGCGCGCCCTCACCTGGGCCGACGACGGCACCCTGACGCACGGCCCGGTGCCCGACCACCTCACCGCCGACACCACCGCACGCCGCCGCGCCCTGGAGGAGGCGGTGGCCGAACTGCACCCCGAAGCCCTGGAGGACTTCTGCACCCACGGCGCCCTCGACGCCGCCACCCTCACCGCCGCCCTGCGCGACCTCACCCGCACCGGCGAGGCCGTGGTGGTGCTGTGCGGCTCCGCCTACCGCAACCGCGGCATCGAACCGCTGCTGGACGCCGCCGTCGCCTACCTGCCCTCACCCCTCGACGCCCCGCCCGTACGGGCCGCCGACGAGCAACGGCAGCAGCGCGGCGCCGACCCCCGCCAGCCCCTGACCGCCCTGGCCTTCAAGGTGACCGCGGCCCCCACCGGCCGCCTCACCTACCTGCGCCTGTACGCCGGCACCCTGCGCAAGGGCGACACCGTGCTCGACGCCGCCACCGGCCGCACCGAACGCATCGCCCGCATCCTGCGCGTGATGGCCGACCGCCACACCGAGACCGACCACGCCCTGGCCGGGGACATCGTCGCCGTCATCGGCCCCAAGGCCGCCCGCGTCGGCGCCACCCTGTGCGACCCCGACCACCCGATCCTGCTGGAGGCCCCCGTGAGCGCCGAACCCGTCGTCACCGTCGCCGTCGAGGCCCGCCGCGCCGCCGACACCGACAAGCTCACCGCCGCCCTCGCCCGCCTCGCCGAGGAGGACCCCTCGCTGCGCCTGGCCACCGACCCGGAGACCGGGCAGCGCACCCTGTCGGGGCTGGGGGAGCTGCACCTGGAGGTGGCGGTGGAGAAGGTGCGCCGCGAGGCCGGCGTGGAGGCCGTGGTGGGCCGCCCCCGGGTCGCGCTGCGCGAGGCCCTGGTGGAGGGCGTGAGCGGCTTCGTCCACCGGCACGCCAAACAGGAGGGCGGCGCGGGCCAGTTCGCCCACATCGTCCTCGACGTCCGACCGGCCGGTGACGGCTTCGCGTTCGCCTCCACCGTCACCGGCGGGCGGGTACCGCGCGAGTACGCGCAGGCCGTCGAGGCCGGCTGCCGCGACGCGCTCGCCGAGGGGCCGCTGGGCGGCCACCCCGTCGTCGGCGTCGCCGTCACCCTCACCGACGGGATCACCCACCCCAAGGACTCCTCGGAACTCGCCTTCCGCACCGCCGCCCGCCAGGGCCTGCGCGAGGCGCTGCGCTCGGCACGGCTGCAACTGCTGGAGCCGCTCGCCGAGGTGACCGCCACCGTGCCCGAGGACGCCCTCGGCGCGGTGCTGGGGGACCTGGCCGCGCGCCGCGGCCAGGTACAGGCCACCACCCTGGGGCGCGACGGCGCGGCGCAGGTGAGCGCGCTGGTGCCGCTGGCCGAACTGTTCGGCTACGCGGGCCGCCTGCGCGGGCGCACCCAGGGCCGCGGCACCTTCACCTCCCGCCCGGCCGGCTACGCGCCCGCGCCCCCGCTCGGGTGAACCGGCCCGCCCGGCCCCGCCGTCTGTTCGGGCGGCGGGGCCGGGCGTTACGGCCTAGAGGCAGATCCCTACAGCGCGCCGGCCTCCGCCGCCGCCCACGCCGACGGGTACAGCGGGCGCCAGCCCAGGTCCCGGCGCGCGGCGGCGGTGGACACCTGGCCCTCCCACGGGTCGAACTCCATCTGCTGCGAACCACCCGGGTGCGCCCGGCCGTTGAGCGCGTGCAGGTCCCAGGCGGTCAGCGGGGCGTCGTCCGACACGTTGTAGGTACGGCCCTCGATACCCGGGGTCACCACCGCCCGCCACAGCGCCTGCGCCACGTCCGCGTGGTGCACCACCGCCAGACGCTGGTGCGCGGGCCACTTCCCGGCCCAGTGCAGCGACTGCGCCAGATGCGGATCGCCCTCGCCGTACACGAACGCCAACCGGGCGACCACCAGCGGCAGTTCGTCCCCCAGCTCGCGCAGGCCCGCCTCGGCCTGCGCCTTGGACGCCGCGTACACGCCCCACGCCTCGTGCGGCGCGAGCCGGTCCCGCTCCACCGCCGGGCGCCCCAGGCCCCGCCCGTACACCAGGTTGGTGCTGGTGTGCACGAACCTGGCCACCCCGGCCTTCGCCGCCTCACGGCCCAACGCCACCGCCGCGTCCCGGTTCACCGCCCAGGCCTGCTCGTCCGGCACCCCGCGCAGCGCCGCCGCCACGTTGAGGACCACCTCGGCGCCGTCCAACGCCCGCGCCCGGTCCGCCGGTTCGCACAGGTCACCGACCACCGTCTCGACATCGCCCAGGCCCTGCGCCTTCGCCTGGTCGCGCACCAGCACCCGCACCGAACCACCCTCGGCCCCGGCCCACCGCACCAGGCGCGGCACCAGCCGCCGCCCCACCGAACCGGTCGCGCCCGTCACCAGAATTTGCGTCATGTCCCCGTCCCCTTCCTGGGTGTCGCCCTCTTCGACGTCCACCAGCCTGCCCGCGCCCGGGCAGGGACGGCAGAGACCCGTCGAACCGGGGATCGCCGATCCCTGGCTGAGACCGAGCCCGGCGACCGGGGCCGACGGGATCCCGGTCACCAGGCGAGGCCCCGGCGCGTGAGGAGGGCCTCAGCCCGTCAGGTACCGCTGCCGGAGGAGCCGGACTGCTTCACCCCGTTGAGGATCTGCTCCAGCGCGTCCTTGTCCGGCGAGAGCGCGTCGTCGTCCACCGCGCCCTGGAACGCCACGTAGCCGCCGCCCTTGGCCTGGAAGGTGGCGAGCAGGACGTAGCCCTGGAGGCCGGCCGAGTTGCGCACGTGCCAGCGCTCGGCGTAACCGGGCACGCCGTCCACGCTCATGGGGCCGGAACCGTAGTCGGTGTGCTGGGTGAGCCCGGGGTAGAGGCCCTCCGCCCAGGCGGGCATCGCGGCGTCGGCGGCGTCCTTGGCCGTGGCGCCCTGGACCGGGTCCTTGCCGACCGCGAACATGCCCCGTACACAGCGGTGACCGCCGTTGCAGCCGTATCCGCCGGTGCCTTCGAACATCGACACGTTCGGGCGGTCGCTCTCCGTGGACCAGCCCTCCAGGATCGGCAGGGTGATCGCGTGCCGCGCGTCCGGCACGATCCCCGTGACGGCCGGCACGGGCTTGGCCACCGGGGTGGTCGGGACGGGGGTGGGCCCCGGCGAGGGGCTCTCGCCCCGTCCGGTCGAGACGGTGGGACTCGGGGTCGGGCCGGCCTGCGGGCCGCCGCCGTGGCTGAACGCGAACGCGGCGATGATCCCGCCCACGGCCAGCACGCCGACCGCGGCGCCGACGATCACCCCGGTCCTGCTGCGCCGAGGCGGCGGCGGGGGCGGGTACCCCGGCCCGGGGTGGCCGTAGCCCGCACCGGGGTAGGCCTGCGCACCGGGGTAGGCCTGCGCACCGGGGTAGGCCTGCGGGCCGGGGTAGCCGTAGCCGGGGGCCTGGGCGCCGTCCTGCCCCGGGTAGCCGTAGCCGCCCTGCGGGGCCTGCGGCTGCCAGACCGGGGCCGGCGCGCCGGCGCTCTGTCCGGTGCCGCCCTGGAGCGGGCGGACCTCGCTGGTCCAGGCGTTGCCGTCCCACCAGCGCTCGTACCCGGGGGTGCCGTCCGCACCGGGGACCGGGTACCACCCGGGAGGCGTCGAGTTGCTCACGGCCGTACGCTATCCGCCCGCGGCGGGCCCGCCGCGGGCGGGTACGCCCCGGCCCGCGCACCGCCGGCTCAGACCGCCGGCTCAGGACACCGCAGGTCGGGGGCCCTCACGTGAAGTCGCCGGCGGCGGCGAGGCCTTCGGCGAAGGACCGGACGTCGGGGGCGAGGGCCAGTTCCTCGCCGGTGTCCGCGTCGAACCAGGTGACGGACGGTTCCCCGTGCGGGCCGCAGACCCGGTAGTCGAGTCCGATCCAGCACGGCCCGTCACCCGAGACCAGCACCACCTCGGCGGGCAGGCCCCATTCCCCGACCAGGTACGGGCTGTCGAGTAGGGACATCGTCCCCGCGCGACGGCCGATGCCCAGCACGCTGTCGAACGGGACGTGGTCGGCGCTCCAGGAGGTCGGCCGCACGGTGGGAAAGACGTTCCGGCTGTCCGCGACCTCGCCGCCGTCGCGGTGGCGCAGCAGGTCGAGCAGGGCGGCGGGAAGCGTGACGCCCAGCAGCCGCCGGGCCTGCGAGAGGGCCTCGTCGGTGAGGGCCGGCTGCACCGTGCCATCGCTCCCGGTGTCCCACAGGGAGCGCCGGAGGTCTTCGAAACGTGCCATGACCGGCATCGTAGGAGCGCCCTCCCACACCGCCCCCACGGGCCGCCCGCTACCGTGCGCGCAGCAGCAGGTGTCCGCGCCGGTAGCGCTCGCCGTCGCCGGGCTCGCGCAGCATGCGGCCGACCTCGGCGAAGCCGGCCCCGGCCGCGAGCTGCGCGAGGGCGTCGATCGGCCAGCGGTAGGCGGGTGTCACCTTGTGGTCGAAGACCGTCACCGGATCGCCCTCGGACTCGAAGAAGGCCAGCAGCGCGTGCCCGCCCGGCGCCAGCACCCGGCGGAACTCGGCCAGGTAGGCGGGCAGTTGCTCCGGCGGGGTGTGGATGAGCGAGTACCAGGACACCACCGCGCCCAGCTCGCCGTCGGCCGTCTCCAGCGCGCCCATCGAGCCCACCTCGAAGCGCAGGTGCGGGTACGTCTGGCGGGCGATGTCGATGAGCGCCGGCGACAGGTCGACGCCGAAGACGTCCAGCCCCGCCTCCCGCAGGGCCGCGGACAGGTAGCCGGGCCCGCAGCCGAGGTCCGCCACCAAGGCGGGGCCGCAGGCCCGGACGAGGTCGGCGAACGCGGTGACGAACGAGCGCTCCAGCGGCAGACCGGCCAGGCTGTCCTTGACGAATTCGGCGTAGCGCACGGCCATGGTGTCGTAGGCGTCGCGGGTGGTGGCGAGGTATGACGAGGATTCGGACACGGGGGACGACCCTAGACCATCCCTCGGACCACCCGTCAGACCGACCCGGGGACCGGTGATCCCTGGCTCCGGCCGGCCCGGTTGCGCCATGCTGGACCGCGTGATCGACCGTGACGCCCTCGCCGACTTCCTCAGCCGCTCCCGCGCCCGACTGACCCCCGCCGACGTCGGCCTGGCGCCCGGGGCCCGGCGCCGCACCCCCGGGCTGCGCCGGGAGGAGGTGGCACAGCTGGCGGGACTGTCCGTCGACTACTACGCGCGCCTGGAGCAGCGGCGCGGGCCGCAGCCCTCGCCGCAGCTGCTGGCCGCGCTCGCCCGGGCGCTGCGGCTGAGCGAGGACGAGCGCGACCACCTGTTCCACCTGGCCGGGCACGAGCCGCCGCGCCGCCACGGCGTGCTGACGCATGTGCGCCCCGGGCTGCTGCTGATCCTGGACCGGCTGCACGATGTGCCCGCCCAGGTGGTCTCCGACCTCGGGGACGTGCTGGCGCAGAACGCGATGGCCGCCGCCGTGTTCGGGGACCTCGCCGCGCTGGCGCCCGAGCGGCGCAACCTGCTGCTGCGCTGGTTCACCGACCCGGCGAGCCGCGCCCTGTTCCCGCCCGAGGACCACGACGCGCTCGCCCGCGCCCATGTGGCGTCTCTGCGCGCGGTGCACGCGGCCCGCCCGGGGGACCGGCGGGCCACCGGGCTGCTCACCGAACTCCTCGCCACCGGTGAGGAGTTCGCCGCGCACTGGGAGCGCCACGAGGTGGCGGTGCGGCGCAGCGGCCGTAAGCGGGTGCTGCATCCGGTGGTGGGGGAGTTGGAGCTGGAGTGCGAGGTGCTGGCCGCGGGCGGGCAGGACCAGCTGCTGCTGGTGCACACCGCGCCGCCCGGCGGCGGGTGCGCCTCGCGGCTGGAGCTGCTGCGGGTGGTCGGCGCCTCGGTGTGACGCCCCGGCCGCGGTGCCCGCGCGTGACGTCCCGGCTGCGGCGCGTCAGGGGTCGCTGCCCGTAGGCTGGGCGGGCCGTAGGCGGCACAGAACATCACCAAAGCGACAGAGCGACAGAAGCGGGCAGGCAGGGGCATGCAGTTCGACGACCAGGGCGACCTCGACACCTCGCAGGTGGACGACCGGCGCGGTTTGCCCGGCGGGAAGGTCGCCATCGGCGGCGGGGCCGTGGGCCTGGTCGCGGTGCTGGTCGCGGTCCTCCTCGGCGTCGACCCCAAGCTGCTGGGCCTGTCCTCCGGGGGAGGCGGCACCTCCTCCTCCGGCGCCCGCACCGGCGGCGAGGTGCAGCAGTCCTGCAAGAGCGGCGCGGACGCCAACAAGCGCCAGGACTGCCGCATCACGGCGGTCACCAACAGCCTGCAGGAGTTCTGGCGCACCGAGCTGCCGCAGCGCACCAAGGTGGCGTACAAGCCCGCCCAGACCGTGCTGTTCACCGACCGGGTCTCCACCGCCTGCGGGCCGGCGACCTCGGCGGTGGGCCCGTTCTACTGCCCCGGCGACCAGAAGGCCTACTTCGACCTCGGCTTCTTCGACGAGCTCTCCACCCGCTTCGGCGCCAAGGGCGGCCCCTTCGCCGAGTCCTACGTGGTCGCCCACGAGTACGGCCACCACATCCAGACCCTCACCGGCGCGATGCAGAAGGTCGGAGGCGACCGCCAGGGCGCCGACAGCGCCTCGGTGCGCCTGGAACTGCAGGCCGACTGCTACGCCGGGGTGTGGGCGCACCACGCCACCACCACCCCGCAGGCCTCCACCGGCCGTCCGCTGATCGCCGTCCTCACCGACCAGGACATCGCCCAGGGTTTGGACGCGGCCGCGGCCGTCGGCGACGACCGGATCCAGAAGCAGGCCACCGGGAAGATCGACCCGGAGGCGTGGACGCACGGCTCCTCCGACCAGCGCAAGGCCTGGTTCACCACCGGCTACCGCAGCGGCGACCTCACCCGGTGCGACACCTTCTCCGGCAGGATCTAGCCGCCCCGGCGGCCCGAGGCGGCCCGCCCGTCTGACGGTCCCGCCCGGGGGCCGGGCGCTTCCACTCCCGCTCCCCGCCGCCCCGGTGGGGCGACGGGCCCGGGAGCGGGGTCCGGGAGCGGGCCGCCTAGGTCCGGCCGGCGCCGGCCCGGGTGCGCCGCGTCAGGGAGTCGAGGACGACGGCCGCCAGCAGCACCGCGCCGGTGATCATGTACTGGATGGCCTGGGCGGCGTGGACCATGTCCAGGCCGGTGGTGATGGACTGGATCACCAGGATGCCCAGCAGTGCCGACCAGGCGCCTCCGCGGCCGCCGAAGAGGCTGGTGCCGCCGATCACGGCGGCGGCGATGGCCATCATCAGGACGTTGCCGCTGCCCAGTTGCTTGTCCGCCGAGCCCTGCTGGGAGGCGTAGAACAGGCCGCCGAGGCCGGCCAGCAGGGAGGAGAGCAGGAACACCGTGCCCCGCACCCGGGCGACGTCGACGCCGGCGCGGCGGGCGGCCTCGACGCTGCCGCCGACCGCGAACACCTCGCGTCCGTAGCGGGTGCGGCGCAACGTGAAGTCGGTGGCCACCACCACCCCGAGCAGGACGACCAGGGACAGCGGCAGCCCGCGGTCCTGGTTGAGGGCGTACGCGGCGACCAGGCACGGCACCGCCAGCGCCCCCGCCCGCAGCGCGGTGTCGGCGAGGGGCCGGGCGGGCAGTCCCGCGGCGGCGCGGCGGCGGGCGGTGCGCAGCCGGGCGAGCAGGTAGGCGGCGGGGGCGATGACCGCCAGGCCCCAGGCGTAGGCGATGTCGCCGTCGCCGAGGAAGGTGGAGTCCAGGCCGGCGATGATGCCGTTGTGGCGGTTGTTGACGGTGCCGCCGTCGCCGAGGACCCACTCCTGCAGGCCGCTCCAGGCGAGCATCCCGGCCAGGGTGACCACGAACGCGGGCACGCCCACCCGGGCGAACAGCAGGCCGTGCAGCAGCCCCATCGCGCAGGCCGTGCCGAGCGCGGCGAGGATCGCCGCCCATTCCGGCCAGCCCTGGCGCACCGCCAGCACGGCCGCGACGGCCGAGGTGGCGCCCGCGACCGAGCCGAGCGAGAGGTCGATCTCGCCGAGGATCAACACGAACACGACGCCGACCGCGATCAGTCCGGGCCCGGCGATGAAGCGGGTGATGTTGGTGAGGTTGTCGGCCTGCAGGAAGTGGTGGGTGACGGTCTGGAAGACGACGGCGATCGCGACGAGCCCGACGACGACGGGCAGGGAGCCGGGTTCGCCGGAGGCGAGCCGGCGCCGGGCGGCCTCGGTGAGGGCGGCCCGGGTCGCCGCGCTCACGCGGACCCTCGGGTCGGTGGCGGGGGTGGTCATGCGCCGTCCTCCTCCTCGGTGCGGCGGGCCCGGCGGCGGGCGTGGGCGTTGTCGGTGGCGCCGGTGATCGCGGCGACGATCCGTTCCTGGGTGGTGCCGGCGACGGGGAACAGGCCGTTGTTGCGGCCCAGCCGCAGCACGGCCACGGTGTCCGCCACCGCGGTCACGTCGGCCATGTTGTGGCTGACCAGGATCACTCCGAGGCCGCGCTCGCGCAGCCGCTCCACCAGGTCCAGGACCTGCGCGGTCTGTTCGACGCCCAGGGCCGCCGTGGGCTCGTCCAGCAGCACGACGGAGGGCTCGCCCACCAGCGCGCGGGCGATGGCCACGACCTGGCGCTGCCCGCCGGACAGCGCCGCGACGGGGCTTCGCACGTCGGGGATGCGGATGGAGAGGGTGTCCAGCAGCCGGCGGGCGTGCTGCTCCATGGCGACCTCGTCGAGCAGCCCGAGGCGGTGCTTCTCGCGGCCGAGGAAGAGGTTGGCGATGACGTCGAGGTTGTCGCACAGGGCGAGGTCCTGGTAGACGGTGGCGATGCCGAGCGCGGTGGCGTCCTGGGGGCGGGTCAGGCGCACGGGCCGCTCGTGCCAGGTGATGGTGCCCTCGTCCACGGGGTGGACGCCGGCGATGGTCTTGACGAGGGTGGACTTGCCGGCGCCGTTGTCGCCGACGAGGGCGAGCACCTCGCCCGGGTGGACGGCGAGGTCGACGTCGGTGAGGGCCTGGACGGCGCCGAAGCGCTTGGAGACCGACCGCAGCCGGAGGACGGGTGCGCCTGTCACGTGAACCATCCCGGGGTCGTGGCCGGTCGGCTACTTGAGGCCGGCGGCGGTGCAGGCGGCGGCGTAGTCGGCGGTGCAGATGTCGGAGGCCTTGTAGAGGCCGTCGGCGATGACCGTGGTGGCGATGTCGGCCTTGGTGACGATTTTGGCGTCGAGCAGCTTGGCGGGGATGTTCTTGTCGGTGGCGCTGTCGATGCCGGCGTCGGCGACCGTCTTGACGTCCTTGCCCTGCAGGAGGTCGACGGCCAGTTCGGCGGCGTTGTCGGCGAGCGGGCGGTAGGCCTTGTAGATGGTGTAGGCCTGGTCGCCGTTGACGATGCGCTGGACGGCGTCGAGGCCGGCGTCCTGGCCGCCGACGGGGACCTTGATGCCGGAGCCCTGGAGCTGGGTGATGATGGCGCCGGCCATGCCGTCGTTGGCGGAGTAGACGCCCTGGAAGCCGTTCTTGCCGAACTGGGTGACGGCGGCGGCGATCTTCTGCCCGGCGACGGTGGGCTTCCACTCGCCGGACTGCTCGTAGACGACCTTCTTGATCCTGCCGTCGAGGACCTTGTGGGCGCCGGCCTTGAACTGGGCGGCGTTGGGGTCGGCCTCGTCGCCGTTGATCATGACGATGTTCGCGTCGGCGGCCTGCGCGCCGAGGGCGTCCAGCAGGGCCTGGCCCTGGAGTTCGCCGACCTTCTCGTTGTCGAAGGAGACGTAGGCGGAGACCGGGCCGGTGGCCAGGCGGTCGTAGGCGAGGACCTTGACGCCCTTGGCGGCGGCCTCCTGGACCCAGCCCTGGGTGGACTTGGCGTCGAAGGCGTCCAGGATGATCACCTTCACGCCCTGGGCGAGCAGGGTGTCGAACTGCTGCTTCTGCTTGGCCGCGCTGCCCTCGGCGTTGTTGTAGAGCACCTTGCACTGCGCGCACAGGGCCTTGACCTTGGCCTCGATGAACGGGCGGTCGAAGGACTCGTAGCGGGTGGACGAGGCGTTCTCGGGCAGCAGCAGGCCGATCGAGGTGGTGTCGCCGCCGGAGGCCGAGTCCTTCTTGTCGCCGCCGGCCTTGCCACAGGCGGCGGTCAGGGACAGGGCCAGCGCGAGGCCGGCGGCGGAGACGAGGGCGCGACGCAGTGCGGCGTTCATAGGGGTGCCTCTCCCTGGGGGCGCCGCAACTTCGCGGCGGGTGGGGGGAGTTAAACCTGGCCGCGTACATGGCGTCAATAAGTCAAACCAGCCTCCGGGCAATCCTCTGCCACTCGTTATCCTTGTGAACGCCCATCAGTTCGCCTCGCCCGCAGCCTCGGTGGTTCGGTGACGGCCCGAGGCGCTGCGGTAGCGGCCGGGGGTGGTGCCGAACTCGCGGGTGAAGGCGTGCGAAAGCGCGTACGGGCTGGCGTAGCCGACCTTGCGGGCGACGGTCTCCAACGGCTCGCCGCCCTGGCGCAGCAGGGCGGCGGCCCGGGTCATCCGCCACCAGGTCAGGTAGGCCATCGGCGGGCGCCCGGCCAGCGCGGTGAAGCGGCGGGTGAGGGTGGCGCGGGAGACGCCGGCGCGGGTGGCCAGGGCGGCGGCGGTCCACGGGCGGGCGGGGTCCTCGTGGACGGCCGCCAGAGCGGCGGCCACCACCGGGTCGGCCAGCGCCGCGCTCCAGCCGCCGGCGCCGGGCCGGCCGGTCCAGGCGCGCACCAGGTAGACCAGCAGCAGGTCGATCAGGGCGGGCACGGCGAGCCGCCCGCCGGGGCGCTCGGCGGCCAGCTCGGCACCCAACAGGTCGACGGCCGCCCGCAGTCCGGGGTGCTCGCCGGTGCGGGTGGGCAGGTGGACGACGGTCGGCAGCTCGCGCATCAGCGGGTGGCCCAGGCCGTGGTCGAGGCGGTACTTGCCGCACAGCAGCTCCGCGCGCTCCCCCTGGGGCCCGGGGTTGGGGCCGGCGTCGAGGTCGGAGTCGGGGTCGGGGTCGGCGGAGGGTGCGCTCCGCCGGGCGAGGAGGGCGTCCAGATCGGGCAGCGCCCCTGCCTGACGGTACGTCAGTTCACCGCTGGACAGGGCGTGTCCGGTGCCGTGCGGCAGCAGCACCGCGTCCCCCGGCCCCAGGCGCAGCGCCTCGCAGCCCTCGGCCAGCAGCCAGCAGGAGCCGGCCAGCACCACATGGAAGCCCGCACCCGCGTAGGCGGGGATCCACGCACCCCAACGCCCTCCCGCGCACAGCCGGTTGGAGGAGGGCCGCCCCACCCGTACGGCGGCGATCGCATCACTGACCACGTCCATGGCGGCCAGCATAGTGAGCCGATCGCGTATCCGGGCAAGCCGTTGGCGCATTGAGCGGCTCATCCCGGCGTCCTAGGCTCAAGGCGCAGACGACGGGTGACGGAGGGGATGACCGTGGAGCGGATCGTGCTGGGGGACCTGGAGATCGTCCGGGTACTGGAATGGCGGGGCCCGTTCGGGCCGGCCGCGCGGATCGTGCCCGACCTCGCCGAACACGCCTGGCACACCGGCGCCGCGGGCGACCTCGCCCCCGACCACTACGACCCCACCGACGGCTCCTACGTCGGCGCGCTGCAGACCTGGGTGGTGCGCGGCGGCGGGCGCACCGTCCTGGTGGACACCGGCGTCGGCGATGGACGCCACAGGCCCGCCACCCCCATGTTCCACCAGCGCCGGGGCCGCTTCCTGGAACTGCTCGCCGAGGCGGGGGTACGACCGGAACAGGTGGACGCGGTGGTCAACACCCACCTGCACGCCGACCACGTCGGCTGGAACACCCGCTGGCAGGACGGCAACTGGGCGCCGACCTTCCCCAACGCCGTCTACTACCTGCCCGCCGCCCACCGGGCCTTCTTCGACCCGGGCGCCGCCCACCCCGCCCGCACCGGCGACGCGGTGGACCCGGCGCACCGGGCCGAGTGGGACCAGGTCTTCACCGACAGCGTCGCCCCGGTGCTCGCCGCCGGGCAGGGCGTCGAGTGGTCGGGCACACGGCGCATCGGCGCGGGCCTGGTCCTGGAGGAGGCCCCCGGCCACACACCCGGCTCCTCGGTGCTGCGCCTGGAGTCGCACGGCCGGCGGGCGGTGTTCGTGGGCGACCTGCTGCACTCGCCGGTCCAGCTGGCGCACCCCTCCTGCAACAGCTGCTTCTGCCTGGACGCGGCACAGGCGGCGGCCAGCCGGCTGCGGATACTGGAACGGGCCGCCGATCAGCGGGAGTTGGTGCTTCCGGCGCACTTCGCCGGACCCGGCGCCGCGCGCGTGACCCGCTCCGGCGCCGGGTTCGCCGCGCGCTGGGAGCGGTGAAGGGGTGCCCGCCGCCCCCCGGACACGGCGGACACCCCGGCCCACTATGACGAGACCCGTCAGGGCCGGTCGAGGGTGATGGAGTTGATCGGGCCCAGGTCGTAGTAGACGCCGTTCTGGGCGGGGACGTCGTACACGCAGTCGGAGCCGCCCGAGCCACGGCACAGGTGGGCGTGGGCGCCGCCGGACTGGTTGTTGAGCACCCAGTGGTTGCCGTTCTGGTTGCTCAGGTTGTGGGCGCCGTAGCTCCAGTACACGTCGCTGGGCGCGGAGGCCGGGTTCTGGTCCTGCGGGTAGACGCACACGGCGCCGTACGGGCAGCCCGCCCAGGAGCCGTCGGCGGCGCCGGCGCCGCCGGTGCCCAGGGTGGCCAGTGCGGCGGCGGCGATCCCGAGGGCGGCCAGGGCGTGGGTGATCCTGCGCATGGGTGGTTCTCCCTTGCTGGTGGGGCGGCCCTGACGTGGGGTCGGGGCCAGTGCTCGCCAGCCTAGGAACGCGGGCGCGGCGGCGGTCCCTGACATCCGACAGGGGCGCGCCGCCGCGCACGGGCGCCGCTCTTCGGTTAGTACTGCAACCGCACTTGATCGTGGTTGACTTGGCGAGTGATTGATCTTGGGGTGGGGCAGGTCGAGGAGTGGAAGGCGGCGCTGGCGGGATTGCACGCCCGCTTCGCGTCGCGCTTCACCAGATCGGAGCCGCGCGGGCGGGCGCTGGAGTACATGGCGGGACTGATCGCCCCGCTGGAACGTAAGAACGGCTGGTCGCTGGCGGAACGGGCCGGCGAGGACTGCCCGGACGGGATGCAACGCGGGGGCGCCAGCCGGTGACCCAGGTGTCCAGGGTGACCACGATGCCCTTGAACCCGGCGGCCTCGGCCCGGCGCACCAGGCTCTCGGCCAGCTCCCGGTCGGTGGGTGTGTAGAGCTGGAAGAAGCCGGGCGTGGCGCCGAACTCGGCCGCCACCTCCTCCATCGGATCGACCGTCAGCGTGGAGGCGACCATCGGCACACCGGTGCGGGCGGTGGCCCGCGCGGTGGCGAGGTCGCCGTGGCCGTCCTGGGCGCACAGCCCGATCACCCCGACCGGCGCCAGGAACAGCGGCGAGGGCAGTCGCAGGCCGAACAGGTCGAGGGACAGGTCCCGTTCCTTCGCGCCGACCAGCATCCGCGGCACCAGGCCCCACCGCTCGAACGCGGACACGTTGGCGCGCTGGGTGTACTCGTCGCCGGCGCCGCCCGCGACGTACGAGCGGACCGCGGCGGGCAGCGCGGCCAGGGCCGGCGGCTCCAGCTCCGCGTACGTCATCGGCAGCCGCGGCACGACCCCGCGCAGCCCGTCGAGGTAGATCTCGTTCTGGTAGTCGGCGAACGCCACGATCCGCTCCTTCGCTGCGACCCGCCGCGTGCGGGCCCCCGGACCCCACAGTGCAGGACCGGCCGCCGGTGACGGGGGGAACGCGGGATTCCCGCCGACAGGCCGCGACGGATGCGGGACGACGCGAGGCCGCTCGGCGAGGAGGACCTCGCGCCCGTTCGCGCGGCTGGGTCGCCGGGGCGGTGGGTTGTCGGGACGGGGGAGCGGGAAGTCGATGGGGCCGACTTCCTGTGCGGTGGGCCCGGTTCGCCGTGGTGGGCGGCGCTACGCGGCCTCGGTGAGGGTGTCGAGGTGGGCGCCGATGCGCCGCAGCAAGGTCATCAAGGTGGCGAACTCCTCCGGCGTCACACAGGCCGTCAGCCGCTCGCGCAGCGCCGCGACCTGCGTGGAGATCCGCAGGTGGGCGGCGCGCCCGTCCTCGGTGAGGGCGACGACGGCCTCCTCGCCGATCCGCACCCACCCGCGGGCGGCGAGGGCGTCCAGGTACGGGCGCATGGTCGGCTCGTCGGCGGTGAGGAAGGGCGCCATGGTCTCGTCGACCTCGGCGGTGGTCAGCGGCCCGCAGGCCACGGTGTTGAGCACCTGCCAGCCGCGCCGGCTCAGCGCGTCGGCGGCGAACAGACGGGCCATGCACTGCTCGATGGCGCCGTCGATGTGCCGCAGCCAGTAGCCGAACGGGCGCTGCTCGCGGACATCGGGCAGCTCGGACGTGGTCATGACGGTGATCCCCCCTGATGCATGTCGTTTTACAATAGTTGTAACCTAACATGCATGTCGAAGCAGGAGAAGAGCCCGCAGCAACAGGAAGCCGTCGCCGCCGTCGAACGCGCCATGGTCGCCATCCGCCGCAGCCAGACGCGCCGTTCACTGGGCCGCATCGCCCCGCCCGACGGCGCCCGCGCCATCGACCCCACCCTCTTCGGCGTCCTCGACGCCGTCGAGGCCCACGACGGCCCCTGCGCGGTCACCGACGTCGCCGCCGCCCTCGGCGTCGACCAGCCCCGCGCCAGCCGCCTGGTGCTGCGCACCGTCGAGGAGGGCTGGCTGGAACGCGGCAGCGACCCGCGCGACGCCCGCCGCACCCTGCTCGCCCTCACCCCCGCCGGCCGCGAACAGCTGGACCGCGCCCACCACTTCCGCCGCGAGGTCTTCGCCCGCGCGATGGCCGACTGGCCCGACGCCGACCGCACCGAGTTCGCCCGCCTGATCACCGCCTTCGTCGCCGGCTTCGGCCGGGCCGCCACCCCCGAAGGCCGCTGAACCGCCGCCCCGCCGCCCGGTGCGCCCGCGCACACCGGGCAACGGGGCAGCGGTTCAGCGGGGCGCCAGGCCCACCCGCCTACCCGCCCACTTGTCTAGACGCCCTCAGCCCCGCCGCCCAGCAGCACCGGCAGCGACCGGTGCCCGTTGGAGATCAGCGACTCCACCGGCTCCAGCTCCGCCCCCGGCAGCAGCGCCAGCCGCGGGAAGCGCTCGAACAGCGCCCGCAGCGCCGTCCGCGCCTCCAGCCGGGCCAGCGGCGCGCCGAGGCAGAAGTGCGGGCCGTGCCCGAACGCCAGGTGGTCCTTGACCGGCCGGGTGACGTCGAAGACGGCACCGCTGTCCCCGTACCGCACCGGGTGACGCCCGGCCGCCGCGTAGGAGGCCAGGATCGCCTCACCCCGGCGGATCACCACCCCGCCCGGCAGCGCGATGTCCTCGACCGCGTACCGCAGCGGCAGGTGCGCCACCGGCGCCTCGCGGCGCAGCGCCTCCTCGACCACGTCGTCCCAGCCGGCCTCGCCCGAGCGCACCAGGTCGAGCTGCTCGGGGTGGGTGAGCAGCAGCGCCACCGCGTTGTCGATCAGGTTGACGGTGGTCTCGTAGCCCGCCGAGACGACCAGCAGCAGGGTGTCGCGCAGTTCCTCCTCGGTCAGCGCGCCGCCGTCGCCCTCGGTGTCGCGCACGGTGATCAGCCGGGAGGTCATGTCGTCCCCGGGCCGCTCGCGCTTGGCCGCTATCAGCTCGTCCAGCATCGAGTAGAACGCCGCCGCGTTGGCCGCCGACTCCTGTGGGGTCAGCGTGGTGTCGAAGACCCGGTCGACGGTGCGGCGGAACCGGTCCCGCAGCGACTCCGGCAGCCCCAGCAGTCGGCCGATCACCTGGATCGGCAGCGGGTGGGCCAGGCGCTCGCGCAGGTCCACCGCCACCCCGGGCCCGGTCAGCGCCACCTCGTCCAGCAGCGCCGCCGTCAGCTCCTCGATCCGTTCGCCCAGCGCGGCGACCTGACGGGCCGTGAACGCCGCGCCCACCAGGCGCCGCAGCCGGCGGTGGTCGGCGCCGTGCGCGGTGAACATGTTGCGTGCCGTCACCCACAGCGCCAGCGGCCAGTTCGACACCACCTCGGCGAAGGCCGGCCAGTGCTGCGGGCCGTCCTTGGAGATCCGCGGGTCCTTGAGCAGCTCCTCCAGCAGCACCGGGTCGGCCACCGCCCACGCGTGCACCCCCAGGATGTCCACGGGGGTGGCCGGCCCGCGCGCGAACAGCTCGGCGCTCTCGGTGTCACGACCCCGCCCGGTGGGGTCCAGCACGAGCCGCGGGCATGGCACGGAATGGTCCGACTGGTCCGACTGGGGCTCCACGAGGGCTCCTTCACGAAGGGTCGGTGTGCGCTCGGCACGAGGATGGCCCGCACGCCCACCCCCGTCGAGAGGGCCTCGTGCACCGGACGCCTGCGACCGGCCCCGGGGCTGTCGGCGCCGGGCCCTAGCCTTGCGCCCATGACCACGGACCCTGACACGCCCGAGCTCCTCGCGCGGATCGACGACCTGCTGGCCCGGGAGCGGCCGTACCCGCAGAAGGAGGTCGTCGACGGTGAAGGGTACGGCGGCCCGGGTTACCGGGTGCTGGAGCTGGACGTCAGCGGCGACTTCTGGGACGACGAGGACGGGCAGGCCTGCGAGCGGGCCCACGACGAGGCCGACGCCCGCCTGGAGGCCCTGGCCGCCGTGCTGACGGCGCGCTGGGGCGAGCCGTACGACGTCGACCTGTGGTCCTACCTGGTCGCCGGCTACGGCTGGGACCACCCGGGCCGCCCGTCCCCGGTGCCGCTCGGCCTGCTCAGCGGAAAGGCCGTCACCCTGCGGGTCTGGCCGCTGCCCGGCGCCGGGGCGCGGTGGCTGGGCCTGGCGGTCGGGCAGGAGGACAAGGAGCTGCCGGTGGTGCTCCTCGCCGCCCTCGCCGACGGCCCCGCCCCCGCCCCCTGCGCCCCGCCCGCCGGCCGGCGGGCCCTCTAGGGTGTGGGAATCATGCGACTGGTCGAGATGGAAATAGCCCGGCAGGACTGGGCGAACATGCACTGCGGGTGCGGCGGCTCGGCCGGGCACCTGGCGGAGGACCTGCGGCGGATCGCGCGCGGGGAGTCCCGGCAGTGGCTGAACGGGTGCTGCTGGGACCCGGTGGTCCTGTGGGAGCCGGCCCCGGCCGTGGCGTCCGTGGCCCTCGCGGGCCTCGCCGACGAGGGCGTCCCGCCGCCGGCCCGTGATCGCTTCCTCGTCCTCCTGGGCTGTGTGGTGACCGACAGCGGCACGGACATGGAGTCCGCCCGGCGCGGGCTCGACCTCCCGGCGCTGTGCCAGGCCGTCGTCGCGCAGGGGATCTGGCTGCTCTACCGGGAGGTGATGGCCAACCGGTCCCTCGGCGCCGCCGGCGACGCCTTCGAGATCCTCACGGTGGTGGAACCCGACCGGGCCCGCCTGCAACGCGTCCGGGAGCTCGCGGCCGACTGGCTGCCCGAGTGCTGCCGCACCGGCCGGTGCGACGACGACTACCTCGACCAGGCCTGATCAGGCGCCGTACGCGCGCAGGAACACCTCGACAGCCGCCTCGGCCAGCGGCTCGGGGTCGGCGTCCGGCCGGTAGTCCAGCGGCCCGGTGAGCAGCGACAGCAGGTGCTCGGCGGCCTGGTCCGGGTCGCAGGCGCGCAGCCGCCCGGCCAGGGTCAGGCGAGCCAGCCGGTCGGCGAGGGCGGCGCGCACCCGCAGCGCGGTGCGCTCGCGCACCCCCGCCGCCAGGTCCGGGAACCGGGCGGGCTCGGAGGCGGCCAACTGCCGTGCGGCGGACGCCTCTTCGCAGGTCAGCGCGGACAGCAGCCCGCGCGCCGCGGTGGTGAGCGCCGGGCGGGGGTCGGCGCCGGCGGGGGCCAGGCGCAGCTCGTCGAGGACGGTGAGGCCGCGGGCGGCGATGCGGTCGGCGACGGCCTCGACGGCCTCGCGGAAGAGGCTCTCCTTGTCGTTCAGGTGGTTGTAGACGGTCGGCTTGGCGACGCCCGCCTCCTGGGCGATCTCCTGCACGCACGTCTGCGCGTAGCCGCGCCGGGCGAAGACCGTGAACGCGGCGTCCAGGATGGCCTGTCGCCGCTCGATCCGTCCACGGCCCGTACGTCCGGCGCCGGTTGACACTTCTGAACCCATGGGTTCAGTCTAGTGCCCGAACCAGTCAGTAAGTATTTCTGAACCAGCGGGTTCAATGAAGGGTGGAGAGTGGCGTGATCGTCCACATGCTGAGGTTCGCGTTCAAACAGGACACCACCGAGCAGGAGCGCGAGCACGTGCTCACGGTGATGCGCCGCACGGCCTCGGTGGAGTCGGTGTCCTTCGGGACGGTCGGTCAGAGCCTGGGGGAGGAGGACGGCTTCACCCATGCCTACTGCGTGGGCATCGCCGACCTGGACGCCCTGCGGCGCTACATGCACGACCCCGTGCACCTGGCCGGGGACCCGCAGATCATGCCCCACCTGTCCCGGATCGCCATCGGCCCCGACCTGTCCGACGACATGACGCCGGACCTGGCCGGGCGGATCCTCGCACTGCACGAGGAGAAGGTTGCGCTGTACCCGCGGTGGGCCGCCGAGATCGCACCGCTGCTCGCGGCGGCGTAGGTCCGGGCGGCCCGACTGCGTCCGCCTCAACCGGCCAGCGGCAGGCGCCAGTTGTTGGAGCGGATGTGGTGGCCCGGCGGGTACTCGAAGGCGACCTCGCCGACCAGCTCGAAGCCCGCCTTGCGGCACACCGCGTTGGAGGCGTCGTGGTGCACCGAGGGGAAGGCGTGCAGCCAGGGCAGCGTGCCCTCGCGCCCGGCCCGCTCGGCGCACAGCAGCAGCGCCCGCACCGCCAGGCCCCGGCCCTGGAACTCGGGCAGGACGGCGTACCCGGTCTCGTAGACGTCCCGGCCCTCCCAGGCGTGCGTCCAGTAGCCGACCGAGCCGGCGATCTCGCCGTCGAGCAGCAGCAGGAACATCCGCCCGCCGGTGAGCGCGAGGTAGCGCTCGTGGCGGCGCCGGACCCGCTCCTCGCTCTCCACCCCGCCGAGGTGCTCGGTCAGCTCGGGGGTGTTCTGCCGGTGCAGCAGGCCGAGGCCCTGTTCGGACCAGGGCGCGAGGGTGGGGGAGATCGTCATGGTCGCACGCTAGCGCGGGGGTCCGACAACGGGCCGGTGCCCGGCGGCAGGCACCGCAGGGCACGTCTCGGCCGGGCGCGTCCCAGCGAGAACACGGTGGTCGCGCGGGCGGCTTTCCGCCCCCAAGGCCACTTCCACAAGCCGGAGTTGCACGATTTGACGAAGTGTCGGGCAATGTCCGGGGCGCGCAAGGGAGCGACTGCCCCACGCCGCCGGCCCGGTGAGGGTAGCGGGCCCGGGGCGCCCCGGGGTCGCTGTGGACTTCCGCCAAGATCCGGGCGGCGAGCCGGTCGACGTCCGCGATCACCCCGCCGACGGCAACGGCGCGAAGATCACCCCACAGCCGAAAGGGACACCATCGAGCCTCGTCCGGCGGACCGGTCGGGCGAGGCGAGGAGCAGCGGCACGTTCTCCCGACAGCCCCTTGAGGGCGTCCGGAAGCCGGGGTTGACCTTGCCCCCCGACGACCCTGACCGCTTCGCCGCCGCCCTCGCCGGCGCCGACCCGCACCAGCCCCTGCTCAGCCCGGCCGTCCTCGCCGACCTGACCGGCTTCCCCCCGATGCTGATCCAGGTCGGCGCCAACGAGGTGCTGCTGGACGACTCCACCCGCCTGGCCGCGCGGGCCAGGGCGGCGGGCGTGGACGTCATCCTCGACGTCACCGCCGACGTGCCGCACGTGTTCCAGGCCTTCGCCGGCGTCCTCGACGAGGCGGACGAGGCGCTGGACCGCGCCGCCCTCTTCCTGCGCCAGCGGATCCGCGCCGGGGCCGCGGCGCGCACGTGAGGCGCGGGCGGCGAAGTGCCGCGCGTACCGGCGGAGCCGGCGTCCGGCGGCGCGACGAGGGCATGGCCGTCGCCGTCCTTCACCTCACGTCGGCACGGTGGTTCCACACCAACCGAGCCCGCGGTCAATGTCGACGTTGATCGAACATCCATCCGCACATTGATCTACTGTCAGTGCTGACTCAACGAATGTTCGGAGGACCATCATGCTCAAGCGTGTCGTCGTCGTTATCGCAGCAGCCGCGCTGCTCGGCCTCGGTAGCGGCCAGGCGTTCGCGGACACCTCCTGGGGCGACGTGGCACCCCGGGGTGGCACGGCCGTCACCAGCGCCTCGGTGAACCACGCCGACCACCTGTGCTGCTGATCACCGGCACGTAAAGCCCCCGGAGCCCTTCCACCCCCTCGGCGCGGGAGGGCTTTGGCCTGCGGGAATCCCGGCGGCGGCGGATCGACGGCGGTGCCAGAGTGCCCGTCGTGGTGAATCAATCCGATGTCCTCGAAGCGCTGGACCTGCACCCGGTCGCCGGATCCACCGCCGAAGGCGGATACCAACTGCTCCCGGACGGGGGGCTGTTCCACTACCCGGCCCCGGTGAGCGGGACCATCGGCGGGCGCGAGGTCCTGTGCGTCGACGCCGAGACCCAGGTGCGCTGCCACACCGGCTACGAGCTGCGGGAGAAGGACCGCCAGGACATGGCGCGGCTGCGAACCCGTACGGGAGTTGAGCTTCCCGGGCAGTGCCTGGCGTCGCCGTGAGTGGGAAGTCGGCCCCGCCGACTTCCCACTCCATGGGCGCCTGCTGGTGCTGTGATCGCAGATGTTCACCGGGTCGGTGATCCCTGACGTCAGGAGCTGAGCTTCGAGATCAACACGAGCCACCAGGTGTTCATGGCCCCTCCTACTGGTCGAACAAGCGACTCAGGGCGGCGGTCACCAAAGCGTGAGTTGACCCCAGGGGGTGCGGCCGGGGTCCGTCGGCTCACTGATCCGCGGTGTTCAGCCGACCGGTCCAGTCATCGCGTGCGGCCCTACCACCGGTTCGAGTAACGACAACGTCCGCTGCTGCGCATCGAGGCCGACGCGGATGCCGACCGGCATCGGCAGATTCGGGCCGGCATGCCCGAACTCGACGTTGCCCAGGACCGGGATGTCACGGTCGCCGAGGACGTCGAGGACGATCTCGGGCAGGGTCGGGGACGCGCCGGGCTCGAGTCCACCGATCTCGTGCGGAACGCCCACGACCATGCCGGAGATCCGGTCGAGGATGCCGCAGTGTCGCATCACCTGCAGATAGCTCCACACGTACGATGCCAGGCCGCCCATCTCCTCCCAGAACAGCACCGCACCGTCGAACCGTTCGAGCGGCAGCGCGAAACGCGTCGCCTGCGCCAGCACGATGCGATTGATCACCCCGCCGATCAGCCGACCTTCGACACGACCAGGACGCCAGCACTCCCACGACGGGCTCGCAGGCAGCGCACCGATCGCCTCGGTACCGGTCAGCAACCTGGAGTAGAGCCTCTCGAGTTCCGCCTGGCGCGCCACGGGCGCAGACTGCCAGTGCCCGCCGAAGCCAGGGACGGCCATGTCGGCATGGAACCCGACCAGACCCGTGCGCGCATAGAGCACCAGATGCAGCAGCGAGATGTCGCTGTAGCCGAGGATCGGCTTGGGGTCGGCCCTGATCGCCTCGACGTCGATCAGGTCAAGGTAGCCGAGCGCCGTCTGGCCGCCGTCACTCGCGACGATCGCGCGCACCTCAGGATCACGCAGAAGACCATTGAGCTCCCCGGCGATCTCCGCAGGCGTGGCCGCGCTCCACCAATGGCGGCGTCCCACTTCGAGTAGCGGAGCCCGACGCACGCGGAATCCCATCCGCTCGAGCACCACCACCGTCTGCTCGACGTTGGGCTCGTCAGCGGCCGGCAGCGGACCGGACAGCGAAGCGATGACAACGAGATCGCCGGGCCTCAGGGCACGCGGTCGAAGCAGGTGAGGCAGTGCAGAACCAGTCATGGCGTCAGTGTCACCGGTGCCACGGGTAGGGTCACGCGACTTTCGTCGGTCGTCCGCCCCGGTGCTTCTCGCTGCGGATGTGAGCATGCTCCGTCCGCTGAGCGGCAAGCGCACCGTGTAGCCGGACGATCACGCAAGGCGGCCCGCAGAAGATCACCCGAACTGGCAACGACATGGCCCCGCCGCCCCTGGGGAGGGGCGGCGAGGCCATGGAACTGCGGTCAGCGGGCGTCGAATTCGCCGGTGCGGACGGCGGTGGCGAAGGCCTGCCAGGCGATGGCGGAGAAGACGAGCGCGGGGCCGGAGGGGTCCTTGGAGTCGCGGACGGGCATGACGCCGGCGAAGCCGTCGGCGACCTCGATGCACGCACCGCCGTTTGTGCCGCTGTATGAACTCTTCCGCCAGGAAGCGTCGGTCAGGTCGACGTCCATTCCAGGTCTCTCCTTACCGCGCGGATGAAAGCCAGCGATTCGGCACCTCGGACGGGTCGGCGTAGGCGTGCATGCCCACGATCCGCCCGTCGCGGACGGTGAACACGTCGGCGGCGGTGATGGAGAGCGGGTTGCCGTCGGCCAGGACACCGTGGACGTGGTGGACGATGACGACATGCTCGCCGCTGCGGCAGGCGACGGGCTCGGAGTGCAGCTCGCTCCACATCGCGTACGAGGCGCTCAGGTACTCGTGGACGGCGCCCGCGCCCCGGTGCGGGCCGCCGTTGGGGAAGTCCTCGGGCTCGACCCGGTCCACGTCGGGGTGGAGGTCGGCGACGGCGGCGTCGATATCGCCCCGGGCGTACGCGTCGTACGCGGCGAGCACAAGGGCGACATCGGGGTCGGTGCGGTCTGCGGGGGCGGCGGTCATTGCCAGGGGCCCTGTCCAGTAGGGGAGTCGAGCGGAAGAGGAGTGTCGGGCGCGGACATGCGAGAGCGCAGGAAGTCGGCCGGGCCGACTTCCTGCGCTGCACCCGCCTCGGGGTGGGTTACCGCTGCGAAGCGCGTCGGCGGCTGATCCGCGTGGCCGCCGCGCCGGCCGCGAGGAACGCGGCCGAGAGGCCGAGCAGGACGGGGGTCTTCGGCGCGCCCGTCTGGGCCAGCTCGCCGTGGTGTCCGCCGTGGTGCTCCTCGCCCTTGCCGTGCTCGCCGTGGTGGCCGGGCTTCATCTCGTGCTCGCCGTGGTGCTCCTCGCCCTTGCCGTGCTCGCCGTGGTGGCCGGGCTTCATCTCGTGCTCGCCGTGGTGCTTCTCGCCCTTGCCGTGCTCGCCGTGGTGCTCCTCGACCTCCTCCGCAACGAACTTGATCTTGTTCAGGTTGAGGGCGGTGTTCTTGGAGCTGTTCTCCGAGGAGTTGTTCGAGTTGCTGGCGGCGCTGTTGTTGACATTGTTGTCGACGCTGTTCTGCACGATGACGGTCACGTCGACGTTTTGGCCTTGACCCTGGTGCTGCTCCTGGCCGTCAGGCTTGGCGTGCTCCTCGGGCTTGCCGGGCTTGGCGTGCTCCTCGGGCTTGCCGGGCTTGGCGTGCTCCTCGGGCTTGCCGGGCTTGGCGTGCTCCTCGGGCTTGCCGTGCTCGCAAGGCTTGCAGTGCTCGCCGTGCTCCTCGCCCTTGCCGTGCTCGCACTTTTTTTCATGCTTGCAGTGCTCGCCATGCTCGTCGGCCTTGCCGTGCTCGCCGTGCTCGCCGGGGATGCCGGGAACGACGGGCATGCAGAAGAGTTCGCCGAGGCCGTGGCCGTCGAGGGAGCCGCGGTGCTCGTGCCCGGGCTCGTGGAGGCAGTTCTTGCCGCCGTTCGCTCCCATGTCCATGGGAAGCGTCGACGGCGCCTGCCCCTTCAGCCGCTCGCTCTCAAGGCCCGGCTCGCCGGACTGGAGCGAGTCATCCGGCAGTGCGGCGCCGGCCGGCTCCGCGGAGTCCTGCTCCTGGCCGTCGGCCGGGGCGGCCTCGAGCTCGAGCTCGGGCTCGGTGTCACCGTCGGCCCGGTGGGTCGGGCGGGCGGCCTGCATCGACTGGAAGGCGCTGCTGCTGGCGAAGGTCCGGGCGCCGGCCGCAGGGGTGCCGCCCTCCTTGGCCTCGCGCATGAGGCTGTCGACCCATTCGCCCTGGGCCTCCGCCGAGGCGGAGGCTGTGCTGTGGTCGGCGGCGGGCGAGGCAGCGGCGGTACCGCCGGCGCCCCACACGAGGGCGGCCGATGTCAACCCCGACAGGACCAGGGTGGTGATTCGAGTTCGCATGACGCTCCTGGATGATCCGCAAAACGGATCTTCTGAATACGCTGATTTACCGCCCAATCACGGCGCGCGTGGCCGCGGATTAACCACACCGGCCCAATGCATTACCGAGCGTGGACGAACGCCGCCCGCGCGATCCGCCCCGCGATCCGCGCCGCCGCGCCCAAGCCACGCCGCGGCTGCGCCCGGGTCCTGACGGCCCGCCGTGACGATGCGGCCACCGTCGGCGACATGCAGCGGCGGTGGTTTCCGGCGAACATCCGTTCCATGAGGATCTCAATCCCGGCAGCGGTCCTTGCGGGCTGCCTCACCGTCCTGCTCTTCCAGCCCACGGCCGTTGCCGTGGGCGACTCGGGTGCCGCTGCCCCGGCACCCCGTACCTCCGCCGGAGGCGGCTCTGTCACCTCGGTGGCCCTCACCTCCGGCGGAGCCCTCGCGCCCCGGTCCACCCGTTCGTTCGAACTTCTCGGCGTGGTCTGGGAAGGATCCCCGACGGCCCTCGCCGGAGGCTCCGTCCGGGTCCGCACCCGCGAGGCCGCCACCGGCCGCTGGAGCGACTGGCACACCCTGGAGGCCGATGCCGTGGACGGCCCGGACGCCGCCGCGCACGGCGCCACCGCGCCGCTGTGGGCCGGACGCAGTGACGGTGTCGCGGTCGACGTGCACCCCGGTCCGGCCGGACTGCCGCGTGGACTTCGGGTCGAACTGGTCGACCCCGGCCAGGGGGCGGCCTCCACCGATGCCCAGACCCTGCCCGAGCGCCCGGCCG
Source organism: Kitasatospora sp. NPDC018058 (assembly GCF_044327205.1). Taxonomy (NCBI): domain Bacteria; kingdom Bacillati; phylum Actinomycetota; class Actinomycetes; order Kitasatosporales; family Streptomycetaceae; genus Kitasatospora; species Kitasatospora sp. NPDC018058. The sequence continues at coordinate 169,710 of NZ_JBIRFA010000016.1, forward strand.
GGCCCGCGACCGCCGCCGCCCCGCGCCCCGGCATCGTCACCCGGGCCGGATGGGGCGCGGACGAGTCCATCCGTGAAGCGGGCTTCGTGTACACCGGCGCGGTCCGGGTGGCCTTCGTCCACCACACCGCGACCGCCACCGACTACGCCTGCTCCGACGCCCCCCGGGTGATCAGGTCGATCTACCAGTACCACGTGCAGAGCAACGGCTGGCGGGACATCGGCTACAACTTCCTGGTCGACCGCTGCGGCACCATCTACGAGGGCCGCGCCGGCGGTGTCGACCAGCCCGTCTTCGGTGCCCACACCCTCGGCTTCAACACCAACTCCTCCGGTATCGCCGCCATCGGCACGTTCAGCTCGGACACCCCGCCGCAGGAGCTGCAGGACGGCCTCGCGAAGATCTCCGCGTGGAAGCTCGGCCTCACCGGCCGGTCGGCCGGCGGGACCGCCCAGCTCACCTCCGGCTCCGACGCCAGCCTCTACCCCAAGGGCACCGTCGTCGCCTTCAACGCCATCTCCGGCCACCGCGACGGCTTCGCCACCGAATGCCCCGGTGAGGCCCTCTACGCCAGGCTCCCCGCCATCCGCAGCACGGCGGCCCGTCTCCAGGGGTGACGAGCCGCGGATCCGTCGGCGCCCCGACCCTCCTGTCCGGGGCGACGCCGCACGGCACGGTACATCCCGACCGGCCACCGCCGGCCGGGACGTGCCGCGCGGCGTCCTGTCCTGCCCCTGGCCCGGCTACCGGTCGGGCGAGCGCAGCCGCTCCACCAGGAGGACCACCGCGTCATCGCCCAACTCGCCCTCCGCGAAGGCGAGCAGATCCGAACGCAGCAACTCCGCACGTTCCTCCACGCCGCCCGCCCGCCATCCGGCGGTCGAGGCCAGTCGCGTCAAGCGCTCCTCCAGCGGGTAGCGCGCACCCCCGCACCCCCGGGCCTCGGCGACACCGTCGGAGCACAGCACCAGGGTCTGCCCCGCGGCGAGCGGCTCCCGGCGCAAGAGCGGTGCGCCCACGGCCAGTTCGGCCAGGCCCACGGGTGGGCCCGCCCCGCACGCCGCCGTCCGCACGCCGCGGTCGGAGGCGACCAGCGGTGCCGGCGCGTGACCGCACGACAACAGCACCATCTCCGTCGTCCCGGAGAACTCCGCGAACAGCGCCGTCATCAGCACACCGGTCGCCACCGACCGGGAGACACACGCCTCCGCCCTCGCCGCCACCCCGGCCAGGGTCGGCTCGTACTGCGCGGCCTCCCGGATCTCCCCGAGCACCCGGGCGATCACCTTGACCACGGCGGGCCGTCCGGTGCCCCGCACATCGCCCTCACCACCCGGGCTCCGAACGGCGTCTCCATCACCTCGTACAGAACATCCCGGTCCTGTCCGACACCGGCCGCCGACGCGCACCGCACCGCGATCGTCAGATCGCCCATCCGGCCGGGCGGCTGGAGCACCCCCCGTCGCGCCGCCCCCGCCATCGACGCCGGCGCCCGCTCACCCGCCGCCCGTGACCGCGCGAGATGCCCGACGAACACGGCGATCGCCGCGCAGGTGAGCGCGACCGCCGTGGACAGGCCTGCGTGACCGGCCGTGAAGCCGCTGCCCGACCCGCTCGCCGGCCGCGCGGCGATCGAGGCCGCACGCAGGACAACGGTCGCCCACGGGAGGGCCGACAGCGCCGAGGACTCCACCACGGGCGCGAGCATCGGCATGGCCGGAGAAAACGAGGACCTGCTCAGCAGGTCCGATCCCCCACACACCACGAGTGCCGATACCGTCAGCACCAGGCCACGTGAGGGGGAAGCCGGAGTCGACATGGCGCGACCCTAGGGGAAGTGCGCCGCTGAAGCCGATCAACACAGCGGCGTGGACGCCGCTTTCGCCCGCCCGGTGGGCATGGGAGATCGACCGGGCGGGCGTCGAGAAGAGGGAGCAGCCCGTGCCCGAGGAGCAGCAGCGCCGGATCGTCCTGGTCCGCCATGCCAAGTCCGACTGGCCCGACGTGGACGACCACGACCGCCCCTTGGCCGCGCGGGGCCGCAAGGCCGCCCCGCTCGCCGGGCGTTGGCTCGCCGACCACGGCCTCGTCCCGGATCTCGCGCTGGTCTCCACCGCCGTGCGCACCCGCGAGACCTGGGCGCTCATGGTCGCCGAACTCCCGACCACACCCGAGACCGTCTACGACGGGCGGCTCTACGACATCGGTCTCGGCGAGCAGCTCATCGCCCTCCTCGCCGAAACCCCCGACGACGTCGCCACCCTGCTCGTGCTCGGCCACAACCCCGTCGTCCACGAGGCGGCCGACGCCCTGGCGGGTGAGGCCGCCGACGAGGACCAACTGGCCCGGATGCGGGGGCGTTTCCCGACGGCGGCCATCGCGGTGCTGACCTTCCCGGGCCCCTGGCAGGGCGTCGGGCCCGGCGCCGCGCGGCTCACCGCCTACCGCACGCCCAAGGACGCCTGACCGCAGGCCCCGTGACCGCCCCGCCGTTCGGCCGGGCGGTCACGGGGTGTCAGGCGCGGGTGCAGGCGTGGGTGGTCCGGCTGCTGCCCGAGGTGTGGACGATGGTCAGGGTGGTGCCGTCATACGTCACCGCCAGGTTCTCCTTGCTGCTGTCGTTGGAGCCGGGCGGCTGCCAGGGCAGCGTGACCTGGACCGTGTCGCCCACGGTGGCGGGGACGTTGAGGGCCTCGGGGGAGCGGTGTTCGCCGGCCAGTTTGGCGGGGCCGTCGACGATGTCGAGCGACAGGTGGCCGCCGCGCAGCAGGAAGCTGCCGCGCCAGGTGCCGTCCTTGCCGCTCAGGCCGTCGAAGGTGAGCGTCCAGCCGCCGTTGCCGCCGCCGTCGGTCTGGACGGTGACCTTGCTGTGGAGGGGCTTGCCCCGGGAGCTGGTGGACTGGACGGTCCAGCTGCCGCGCACGAAGGCGTCGAAGGCGCGGTCGGCGACGGTGGGCTTCGCGGTGGGGGCGGCTGGTGCGGGGGCTTGGCCGGTTGCCGTCGGGTCGCTGTTCGGGGGTGCGGCCGAACCGCTGTCCGCCGTCGTCGCGCTGTCACTGCCGCTGCTGCTGGAGCAGGCGGCGACCAGCGCGGACCCCACGCCCAGCGCCAGGTAGCGCAGGGCGTTGCGGCGGCCTATGACGCCTGCGGCGGCGGTGAACTGACGAATGCCCATACTGATCTCCCCGTTCGTGACGTGCACTTGATCAAGCGGGGAGTCTAGGGGAACGTACCCCGCCCGCCCGCCCGCCCGCCGGCTGGTGTCCGGGCCGAAGGGCGGGCGGGCGGGCCCGGCGGTTCCCCGAACGGGATTCGCATGCCTACCGCTCCCGGGGCTGCCGCACCTTCCGCAGCCCCAGGTCCGACACCTCGCCCAGGTGCCCGAGCTTGTCCGGGTTGGCGACGGCGTGGATCTCGCGCACCGCGCCGTCGACGATGTCGAGCGCGACCACGTTGAGCACCCGCCCCTGGGCGTCGTAAGCGACCACGCCGGGGCGGCCGTTGATCCAGGCCGGCACCAGGCTCGCGCCGAGCCGGGCGATCCGGCGCACGCCGCTGACGAGCAACTGGGCGACCTGGCGCGGGTGGGAGACCGAGCGGCCGATCGCCTGCGCCTTGCCGCCGCCGTCGCCGTGCAGGACGACGTCGGGGGCGAGCATGCCGAGCAGTTCCTCCGGGTTCCCGCCGGCGGCCACCTCGAAGAAGCGGCGGGCGAGTTCGTCGCCCTCCGCGCGCCGGGTCGGCGGCAGCGGGGCGTGCGCGCTCACCGCCAGGCGCTTCTTCGCCCGGGCGAAGATCTGACGGCAGTTCGCCTCGGACTTGCCGGTCAGCTCCGCGACCTCCGGGTAGCCGTAGCCGAAGGCCTCGCGCAGCATGAACACCGCGCGCTCCACGGGGGAGAGGGCCTCCAGCATCACCAGGAAGGCCATCGACAGCGAGTCGGTCAGCTCGGCGTGCTCGGCCGGGCCGCCGGGGCGGTCGGCGAAGGCGACGACCGGCTCGGGCAGCCACGCGCCGACGTAGGTCTCGCGCCGCACCCGCGCCGAGCCGAGGTGGTTGATGCCGAGCCGGGTGACCGAGGTGCTCAGGTACGCCTTCAGGTCGGTGATGGGGGTACCCGCCCGCTCGACGCGGGTCAGGTTGAGGAAGGTGTCCTGGACGAGGTCCTCGGCGTCACCCACCGAGCCCGTCATGCCGTAGGCGATGGAGAACAGCAGCGGCCGGTACCCGACCGCGTCCGCCGCCGTCGCCGCATCCGCCGATCCCGCCATGGAACCCCTCCCTTTCAGCGCCGCCCGGACCCCGGGGTGGCGCGCGTCACACCGGCACCTGTCACAGGCTGCCCGGCTGCCCTGTCTTAAGGACGACCAGCGGACAACGTACCGAGGAGCACATCATGGAAGCCCGCCTGAACCCCTTCGCCAGCCCCGTCATGGGCAAGGTCTTCAAGCACCTCGTCGCCGCGAACCGGATCCTGCTGGAGTCGACCCTGCCGGTCGCCGTCCAGGAGCTGGTCAAGCTGCGCGCCAGCCAGATCAACGGCTGCGGGTACTGCGTCGACATGCACTTCAAGGACGCCGTGCACGCCGGTGAGGAGGCGACCCGGCTGAACCTGGTGGCGGTGTGGCGGGAGGCCACCGTGTTCACCGAGGCCGAGCGGGCCGCCCTGGATCTGGCCGAGGAGGGCACCCGGCTCGCGGACGCGGCGGGCGGGGTCGGCGACGAGGTGTGGGAGAACGCCGCCAGGCACTACGACGAGGAGCAGCTCGCCGCCCTGGTGAGCCTGATCGCGGTGATCAACGCCTTCAACCGCGGCAACGTGATGACCCGCCAGCCCGCCGGAAGCTACCGGGCCGGGCAGCCTCACACCCTCTGATACCCGTCTCAGGCCCGTAAGGAGAACGCCGTGAACCTCGCACTGTGGATCGTCGCCGGACTGCTGGCCGCCGCCTACCTGCTCGGCGGCGCCTTGAAGATGGTCGCCCCGAAGGAGAGGATCGCCGCCGCCGGGCGGAGCGGGCGCTGGGTCGAGGATTTCAGCGCGGGCGGGGTGAAGGCGATCGGCGCCGTCGAGGTGCTGGCCGCGGTGGGGCTGGTCCTGCCCGCCGTGCTCGGCGTCGCGCGGGTGTTCGTGCCGCTGGCCGCGCTCGGGCTGGTGCTGTTGATGATCGGGGCCGCAGCGGTGCGGATCCGGCGGCAGGAGTACGGGCTCGTCGCGGTGGACGTGGTCTACATCCTGCTGGCCGCGTTCGTGGCGTGGGGGCGCTTCGGGCCGGAGTCCTTCCTCGGCTGACGGTCGACCGGCTGGCCGGGTACGGCGCTTCGCCGTGCGACCGCCGCAGGGGAGCGGTCGCACGGCCGGGTGCCGTCAGCCGAGGGCGACATGGCGCCCGATGCCCGGCACGGGCGGCCTTGCGCTGCGTCGGGGCGGTGATCGCCTCGCGGCACCGGTCGCGGTCGCCCCGCTCGAAGGCCGGGCCGCGCAGGGGGGCGGGTGCGGGCCGATGCGCCCGCCCGCGCGCGGGGACTCGGCCTCGTCGCGGGCGCCGCGCACGGTGCGCGGCATCCGCTCGGACAGCTCGGCCTCGGCCTCGGCGAAGTCGGTGTACTCGGTGAGCCGGTCGATCCGGACGGCGGGGTCGACCGGGCGCACCGGAAGTCGGCCACCCCGGGTCGAAGGTCCCGGCCGGCCCGTGGCCGCCGCTCTCCCCGTCGAGCGGCGCGGCCGGGACGGCGTGCCTGAGGGCCGTCGGATCGCTCCTGCCTTCCGTCGCCCGGTCCGCCCGCCATGGTGCTCATGACATGACTGGTCGCATTCACGACTCCTCCGAGGAGTGTGGTCCCATGACCGCCGCACACGCCACCGCCGACCGCTTCCGCGCCGCCGTCGACGCCCGCGACCTCGCCGCCCCGGACGCCGCCGGGCTCCGAGCCTTCTGAACGGGTTCGGGCCCGCCTCCGTCACCCGTTCAGCCGAGTAGTGCCGCCACTGTCGTCGGCGTCCAGTGCCCGGATGCGCCCGGGCGTGTGGCGAGGTAGCCGGCCGTGCGCCAGGGGCCCCAGGCGTGGGACTGCGCGAGGCCGGCGCCCAGGGTGCGCAGGTAGGCGGCCGAGGGGGCGGTCGGTTCGGCGGCGGAGAGCCCCGTGGGGGAGGTGAAGGTGAGCAGCGGGTGCCCGTCCAGCTCGCCCGCGCACAGCAGCGTCTCGTAGCGGCCCGGGCCCGGTTCGTCGCGGCCCGTCGCCAGGACCCGGGTGAGGTCGAGGTCGGTGCCGGGGGAGCGGTACATCTCCTGCGCGGCGACGTCGCTGAATTGGCCCACTGTGACCAGATACGCGCGGCACGGTACTTCACCGGAAAGGGCGGGGTCGTAGAAGGCCATCCCGCCGCCCCAGGTCGGGGACCGTCCGGCGAAGTACAGCCCGCCCGGCAGCGTCAGCGCCGCCTCGCGCCGGGGCGTGCGCCGGTCGCGGCAGCCGGGGCAGGCGCGCGCCGCGCCCTCGGGCCGGCCGCCGTACAGGTAGCAGCCGAAGCGGTCGGCGTGCAGGTTCGAACCGTACGCCGTGTACCAGACGAGTGGGTCTTCGCCGCCTTGGCCGGAATCACTTGTTCCGGCCCACACGGTATTCACAGGAAACGTCCCCACGGAGAACGACGACGGCAGACCCTCACACAAATGTGCGAATCGGGTGAACGGGTCGATGATTCGATCAATGCCTCCCGATTCGGTAACCACCCCCTCACTACCGGTACCGTTCCGGACGCCATGGTGTTCGTCACTCTCCCCTCCCCGTCGCACCCCTGGTTTTCGCCGACTACCCTTCACCAGCGAAAATGCTTGAAAACCACCGAAATGACATTCGATTCGCATCGCTGCCGCCACACACGGCATAGATCATGAGAATTTCCTTTGACCACACCTTCGCTGCATCCAGCGGACTCCCAGTGGAGTCATGGTGAGTGGGCGCGCCGCATCAGGTGACACCATGTGACGTCCGCGTCACACCCGGCGCACGCGCCACGTGCACGACGTACGCGCCCCCAAGGAAAACGGAGCCGAGGAACCCACCCCCATGGACGTACGCCACGACACGGCCGGCCCAGGCACGCTGCACCGCCCCCATCCGGGGCAGGCGGCCAGCTGGCCGGTGGCCCAGCCCGCGCACCCGCGCAGCCTGCTCGACATCATCGCCGCGACCGCCGACGCCCACCCGCAGGCGCCCGCACTCGACACCGGCGACGCGGTCCTGGACTACCGCACCCTGACGCAGGAGGTCGACGCCCTCGCCGGCGTGCTGGCCGGCCACGGCATCGGCTGCGGCGACCGGGTGGGCGTGCGCATCCCCTCCGGCACCGCCGACCTCTACGTCGCGATCCTCGCGGTGCTGCGCTGCGGCGCCGCCTACGTGCCGGTGGACGCCGACGACCCCGACGAACGCGCCGAGATGATCTGGCAGGACGCCCAGGTCTGCGCGATCCTCGGCGCCGAGCGCCAGCTGTTCGCCGGACCCGCCGCCCGCCCCTCGGGCCGCCCGGCCTGGCCCTCCCCGGCCGACGACGCCTGGATCATCTTCACCTCCGGCACCACCGGCCGCCCCAAAGGCGTCGCCGTCACCCACCGCAGCGCCGCCGCCTTCGTCGACGCCGAGGCCCGCATCTTCCTGCCCGCCCAGCCGCTCGGCCCCGGCGACCGCGTCCTCGCGGGCCTCTCCGTCGCCTTCGACGCCTCCTGCGAGGAGATGTGGCTGGCCTGGCGCCACGGCGCCTGCCTGGTCCCGGCCCCCCGCTCCCTGGTCAAGGCCGGCACCGACCTCGGCCCCTGGCTCGTGAGCCGCCGCATCACCGCCATCTCCACCGTCCCCACCCTGCTCGCCCTGTGGCCGCAGGAGTGCCTGGACCAGGTCCGCCTGATCATCGTCGGCGGCGAGGCCTGCCCCGCCGAACTGGTCGAGCGCCTGGCCGTCCCCGGCCGCGAGTTCTGGAACACCTACGGCCCCACCGAGACCACCGTCGTCGCCACCGCCGCCCGGATGCTGCCCGGCCAACCGGTGCGCATCGGCGCCCCGCTGGACGGCTGGGAGATCGCCGTCGTCGACCAGGCCGGCAACCCCGTGCCCTGGTACGAGACCGGCGAACTGCTGATCAGCGGCATCGGCACCGCCCGCTACCTCGACCCCGCCAAGGACGCCGAGAAGTTCAGCCCCCACCCCGCGATCGCCTCCCCGCGCGTCTACCGCAGCGGCGACCTCGTCCGCAACGACCCCGAGGGCCTGATCTTCCTCGGCCGCGCCGACGACCAGATCAAACTCGGCGGCCGCCGCATCGAACTCGGCGAGATCGATGCCGCCCTCCAGGCCCTCCCGGGCATCCGCGCCGCGGCCGCCGCCGTGCGCAAGACCCCGGCCGGCGCCGACCTGCTGGTCGGTTACCTCGTCGCCCAGCCCGGCACCGACCCCGACCTCGCCACCGCCCGCCAGCACCTGCTGGAGCGCCTGCCCGCCCCGCTGGTCCCGGTCCTCGCCCTGGTCGACTCACTACCCACCCGCACCTCCGGCAAGGTCGACCGCAACGCCCTGCCCTGGCCGCTGGCCACCACCGGCAGCGCCGCCGCCGCCGAGACCCTCGACGGCACCGCCGGCTGGCTGGCCGGCCGCTGGGAGCGCCTGCTCGGCATGGCCCCGGGCAGAAACGACGACTTCTTCGCCCTCGGCGGCTCCAGCCTCACCGCCGCCCGCCTGGTCTCCGAACTGCGCACCCGCCACAGCGGCGTCTCCGTCGCCGACCTCTACGCCCACCCGGCGCTCGGCGACCTCGCCGACTACCTCGACTCCCTCGCCCCGGCCCGGCCGGCGGCCGCGGCCGGGCCGGAAGCCGCCGCGACCACCGCACCCGTACGGCCGGTACGCCGCACCCCGCGCAGCGCGGGCCTGTGGCAGACCCTCATCCTGCTCGGCCTGTTCGGCCTCGCCGGCCTGCGCTGGGTCATCGTCCTGATCGCCGTCGACAACCTCCTCGGCAGCCACCTCCCCTGGGCCCCGCACAGCTCCTGGTGGCCCGTCGTCGCCGGCCTGCTCCTCTTCTACAGCGCCCCCGGCCGCACCCTGGCCGCCGCCGCCGGCGCCCGCGTCATCACCGCCGGCATCTGCCCCGGCAGCCACCCCCGCGGCGGCCACGTCCACCTCAGACTGTGGGCCGCCGAACGCTTCACCGCCATGTTCGGCACCGGCGCCCTGAGCGGCACCCCCTGGGCCCCGCGCTACGCCCGCATGCTCGGCTGCCGCGTCGGCAAGAACGTCCAACTGCACACCCTGCCCCCGGTCACCGGCCTGGCCCGGATCGGCGCCGGCGCCTCCGTCGAACCCGAGGTCGACATCGCCGGCTGGTGGCTCGACGGCGACACCCTCCACCTGGGCCACCTGGACATCGGCGAGGGCGCCAGCATCGCCCACCGCGCCACCCTGATGCCCGGCGCCCGCATCGGCGCCGGCGCCGAGATCGCCCCCGGCTCCTGCGTCACCGGCGCCGTCCCACCCGGCGAACACTGGAACGGCTCCCCGGCCCGCCCCTCCACCGAGGCCCGCACCCCGTGGCCGCCCACCCCCGCCCGCCCCTCGCGGATCTGGAACCTCGCCTACGGCGTCGGCTTCGCCCTCTTCGGCCTCGTCCCGGTCGTCGCCGCGCTGCCCGCGCTGTTCATCGTCTACTCGATGATCGACACCGACCACACCCTGGTCCAGGCCCTGCTCCAGCTGCTGCCGCTGACCGTCCCGCTCGCGGTGCTGACCATCTGCTGCCACGCCGCGCTGATAGCCCTGCTGGTCCGCGCCTTCTCACTCTCGCTGCGCCCGGGCTTCCACCCGGCCACCGGCCGCGTCGCCTTCTGCGCCTGGGCCGTCTCCGGACTCAGCGACACCGCCCGGCGCACCCTCTTCCCCTTCTACGCCAGCCTCTTCACCCCGGTGTGGCTGCGCCTGCTCGGCGCGAAGATCGGCCGCCGGGTCGAGGCCTCGACGGTCCTGTCGCTGCCCAGCCTGATGCGGGTCGACGACGGCGCCTTCCTCGCCGACGACACCCTCGTCGCCCCCTACGAGCTGCGCGCCGGCTGGCTGCACCTGGGCCGCTCGCACGTCGGACGCCGCTCCTTCGTCGGCAACTCCGGCATCGTCGGCCCGGACCGCCACCTGCCCGACAACTCCCTGGTCGGCGTGCTCTCCGACACCCCCGCCCACGCCCCCGAGGGCTCCTCCTGGCTCGGCCGGCCCGCCTTCGCGCTGCCCCGGGTGGCCGACACCGGCGGCGAGGGCCGCACCTACAACCCGCCCAAGCGCCTGATGTGGGCGCGCGCCGGCGTCGAGGTCTGCCGGCTCCTCCCGGTCATCATCGCCGCCCTGCTGGCCGACCTGGTGCTCGCCGCCCTGCAGTCGATAAGGAACGACTACGGGCTGGGCATGGCCTTCGGCAGCGCCGGACTGGTGCTGATCGCCGCCGCCGTCGTCGCCTGCGCCATCGCCACCGCCGCCAAGTGGCTGCTGGTCGGCCGCTTCCGCGTCGCCGAGCACCCGCTGTGGTCCTCCTTCGTGTGGCGCAACGAGCTCTACGACACCTTCGTCGAGGAACTCGCCATGCCCTTCGGCGGCGGCGCCATCACCGGCACCCCGTACCTGAACCTGTGGCTGCGCAGCCTCGGCGCCAAGATCGGGCGCGGCGTGTGGTGCGAGACCCACTGGCTACCCGAGAGCGACCTGGTCACCGTCGAGGCGGGCGCCAGCGTCAACCGCGGCACCGTGCTGCAGACCCACCTGTTCCACGACCGCGTGATGCGCCTGGGCCCCGTCCACCTGGGCGCCGGCTCCACCACCGGGCCGCACTCGATCGTGCTGCTGAACTCCGCGCTCGGCGACAACACCACGGTCGGCCCGGCCTCGCTGGTCATGCGCGGCGAGAACGTCCCCGGCGCCACCCGCTGGCTCGGCAACCCCGTCGCCGCGTGGAACGCCGACCCCACCCCGCCGGCCGGCCGCCGCGCCGGCCGGGGCCGCAGGCGCGCAGCGGCGGTGTGACCTAGGTCACTTTCGGTGGGTGATGAGTTATCGGTGCGGTCGCGGTCCTACCCCGTGACCGCACCGTTTCTCCTTTGCCCGCACTTGAGGGGACGCCGGACATGATCACGGCAACTGTGAAGACCGCCGCGAAGGCTGCCGGGGGAAGAGCCCCGCCTCCTACTTCCCCTCCATCGAGAAGAAGTACGGCCGGCCGATCGAGGAGTGGAAGAACCTGATCCGCACCTCCCCGCTCAACAGGCACATGGAACTCGTCGCCCGGCTCAAGGCCGAGCACGGCCTCACGGCCTCGGCCACGCCAACGCCCTGGTCGCCCACACCCTCGCCGGGGCGGCCTGAACGCCCCGCGCGGGGGAGTGCGCCGATACCCCGGGTCCGGACCGCGGTCCGGACCCGGGGCATCGGTGTGACGGGGCTCAGGGGCGCGGGAGCGCCGACGGGGGGTCGACCGCCTCGACGGCCTTGACCAGCGGGGCCAGCTCGGGGTTCCTGGCGGCCTCGTCGAGGGCCTCGCGCAGGGCGGCGTCGTTGGTCGGCCGAGCCCGCTCCAGGAGCTTCAGGCCGTCCTCGGTGACGTTGGTGTAGATGCCGCGCCGGTCGGTGGGGCACAGGTAGCGGGAGAGCAGGCCGCGGTCCTCCAGTCGGGTGACCAGGCGGGTGGTGGCGCTCTGGCTGAGCACGACCGCGTCGGCGACCTGCTTCATCTGCAGGTGCCCGCCCTCGTCGTCGTGCTGGCGGCTGAGCACGTCCAGCAGCGAGTACTCCCGCACGCTCAGGTCGTGCTCGGACTGCAGGGCGCGCTCGATGTGCGCCTCGATCCGGCCGTACAGGAGGTAGAGGGCGGCCCAGCCGTTGGCGAGGGCGGTCAGCGCGGGGTCCGTGGCGGTCATCGGCCCGGTCTCCTTTCCAGGTGCTACGCGCTCCAGGATAAGCCATCTCGTGAAATATCGGCCAAGGCATGCATAAGGCTTATGCAAGCATCCGCCCGCCCTCATCCGGGCCACTCGGCGAAGGCGGATTGCCCGCACTTGCACTTATGCCGCGCGTGCAACTATTGTCGAGACACGTAAGGCGCATTAGCAATCGCATGGAGGTCGCGCCAATGCCTCTCGCACTCCTCGCCCTGGCCATCGGGGCCTTCGGGATCGGGACCACCGAGTTCGTGATCATGGGCCTGCTGCCCGAGATCGCCGGCGACTACGGCGTGTCCATCCCCACCGCCGGACTGCTCGTCACCGGCTACGCGATCGGCGTCGTCATCGGCGCCCCGCTGATGACGGTGCTCGGCACCAGGATCAGCCGCAAGACGATGCTGATGCTGCTGATGGGCCTGTTCACCGTCGGCAACCTGGTCTCCGCCACGGCACCGGGCTTCGGCGTCATGCTCGCCGGGCGCATCGTCGCCTCGCTCGCCCACGGCGCCTTCTTCGGCATCGGCTCCGTCGTCGCCGCCGAACTGGTCGCCCCGGAGAAGAAGGCCGGCGCCATCGCCACCATGTTCACCGGACTGACCGTCGCCAACATCGTCGGCGTCCCGCTCGGCACCTTCATCGGCCAGGCCGTCGGCTGGCGCGCCACCTTCGCCGCCGTCGCCGTCCTCGGCGTGGTCGGACTGCTCGGCATCGCCAAGCTGGTGCCCGCCACGCCCCGGCCCGAAGGCGCCCACCTGCGCCGCGAACTGACCGCCTTCCGCAACCCGCAGGTCCTGCTCGCCATGGCGATGACCGTGCTCGGCTTCGGCGGGGTGTTCGCCGCGATCACCTACATCGCGCCGATGATGACCCACGTCGCCGGCTACTCCGACGGCTCGGTCACCTGGCTGCTGGTGCTGTTCGGCGTCGGGATGTTCCTCGGCAACCTGCTCGGCGGCGCGTTCGCCGACCGCAAGCTGATGCCGATGCTCTACACCACCCTCGGCGGACTCGCCGTCGTGCTGGCGCTGTTCACCCTGACCGCGCACGACAAGACCGCCGCCGCCGTCACCATCCTGCTGGTCGGGGCGCTCGGCTTCGCCACCGTCCCGCCGCTGCAGAAGCGCGTCCTCGACCAGGCCCACGGCGCACCCACCCTGGCCTCGGCCGTCAACATCGGCGCCTTCAACCTCGGCAACGCGCTGGCGGCCTGGCTCGGCGGGACCGTCATCACCGCCGGCCTCGGCTACACCGCCCCGAACTGGGTCGGCGCCCTGCTCGCCGCCGCGGCCCTGGTCCTGGCCCTCTGGTCCGCCGCCCTGGAGCGCCGCACCCCGGCCGCCGTCCCCGCCGCGGCCGCCGTCCCCGCCCACCACTGACCCCGCCCACCACTGACCACGCCCCTTTCCCCCCGCACCACCCCCAGGAGAAGCGCCACCATGAGCACCACCGCCGTCACCCCGCTCACCACCGCCGACGCCGAGACCCTCATCGACGCCGCCCGCACCGCCGCCGAGGCGGCCGACGTCGCGGTCAGCGTCACCGTCCTGGACGCCGGCGGGCACCTGCTGGCCTTCCGCCGCGACGACCGCGCCGTGCTGATCTCCGGCGAGACCAGCACCCGCAAGGCCTACACCGCCCTCCAGCTGGGCGCCCCCACCGCCGACCTGGTCGACCTGGTCAAGCCCGATGGCCCGTTCCACACCCTGCCCACCGCTCTGGACCGCCCGCTGCTGTTCATCGCCGGCGGCATCCCCGTCCACCGCGACGGCCGCCTGATCGGCGCGCTGGGCATCGGCGGCGGCGCCCCCGAGCAGGACCACTCCTTCGCCACCGCCGCGCTCAAGGAACTCCTCTGACGCCCGAACACGCCCGACCCACCAGTGGGACCGGAGGGCGCCATCGGCTTTAGCCGGTAGGGGAATCCGGCTTGCCGCGATGGGGGCGCCCCCGGCCGGAGGCTGGGGGAGGCTCAGGGATAGCCGAATCGCCGTCAAGGCGATCCGGCGTCCCAGCACGCGAACGAGTGGCTCGGCGTAGGCAGCGCGGACGTTCAGCGGCAGGCGCTCAATGACTTCGCGAAGGCCGAGCAGGCGGACGGGGCAGGGGCGCCAGCGGCGGCCGGGAGGCGAGGACGGCCGCGCACGGGGGCACGGCGGTGACCGGGACAGGGGTGACCGGGGGCCGGGTCCGCCGGCGGCACGACCGGAAAGAAGGCGGACCCGGCCCCGGCACGTTCCCGTACGGGCGGGGGCATCGACCGCGGACTGCCCGTACGGCTGCGGTCGGCACCCATGGGACGACTTCAACAGCACTTGAAGTCAAGCCCGGGCCCGTCGACGCCCCGCCCCGCCGGTGCCCCCGAGCGGCGGGCGGCCACCGCCGCGAGGTAGCCTCGCCCTGGCGGGGCCGGACAGATCGAGAGCGAACAGGGGCGGGCGGATGACAGGGCAGCAGCGCGGCTACTGGCGGGAGTCGGACGGCTCGGCCGTCGCCGTCAGCCAGGCGCACATCGTGTGGACCAGGGCGGCCTACCCGGCCCTGGTGGACGTGGCGCGCCGCTACCACGCGGTGATCACCTACGCCGAGCTGGCCGAGGCGGTGCAGCGGGCCTCCGGGGTGCGCACCAGCGTCAACCAGCGGCACTGGATCGGCAAGGTGCTGGCCCTGGTGGTGCGCGAGGCGCACCGGCGCGGGGACCCGCCGCTGACGGCGCTGGTGGTGCACGCCGCCGACGGCATGGTCGGCATCGGCTACCAGGACGTGCTGGCGGTGGCCGGGCAGCCGCCGATCGTCGACGAGATGGACCGCGAGCAGCACGCGGCCGCCGCCCGTCTGGCCTGCTACCGGCACTTCGGCGCCGAGCTGCCCGCCGACGGCGGCATCCCGGCGCTCGCCCCGCGGCTGAAGACCACGGTCACCCGCAAGGCCGCCGCCACCGCCGCCGCGCCGCGCCCGCCGGCGATCTGCCCGAGCTGTTTCCTCGAGCTGCCGGCGACCCGGGTGTGCGACTCCTGCGGCGAGAAGATCCCGTAACCGGCCGACCCGCCGACCCGCCGACCTGCGGACCCGCCGTCCCGCCGTCGAACAGCCGCCCCGTCGCCACGCCTGTGCCGTCGTCAGACGGCGGCGGGCAGGCGGCCGGGCATCCGCCAGCCCTCGGCGAGGCGGGAGGGGGACAGGCGGCGGCCGTCGCCGAAGAACTCGCAGAACTTCATGATCAGCGGGTCCCAGCCGACCGGGTCCACATAGTGGTCGGTGCCCGGCAGGATCAGGCGCTCGTCCACGTGGGCGCGTACCACGGTGACCTCGAAGGCGGTGCACCGCTCGTTGCCCGCCAGCGGCACCGCCGCCTCCAGCCGGCACTCCAACTGCACCGGGCACTCGGCCGCGCGCGGCGCCCGCACCAGCTCACCGGCCAGCTCGGTCATCCCCGCCGCGGCGAACTTGCCCCGCTCGTGGCGGTAGCCCTGCTCGCGCCTGCCCTCGGTGATGTGCGGGTTGGCGGTCAGGAGCGCGAGGGCGTCGACGGCGTCGACCTGCGCGGAGGAGGGCAGGTTGAGCACGCACTCGCCCTCGCGCCGCAGGTTGACGGCGGTCTGGGCGCTGTCGCCCAGGCCCAGCACGCAGGACTGCCCCAGCCACCAGGCCGAGGACATCGGCGCCAGATTGGCGCTGCCGTCCTCGTTGCGCGAGCCGATCAGCACCACCGGGGTGCCGAAGTAGAGAACCTTGAGGTCGGTGACCTTGTGCACGGGAATCCGGCCGTCCTTGCGTCGATTGATCCGCTGTCGGCCACCGACTCTGCCTCCGCCGGCGGCCGGCCGCCGGCGAGGATCGGACATCCAGTTCCCGCGCGCTACCCGACGCCGCGGACGGCGACCGTACGGGCCTGGCCGTCGCGCAGCCGGTAGGACAGGCCCACCACGGCCGCCCGCCCCTCGGCCACCCGGGCGGCCAGCAGCTGGGAGCGCTCCAGCAGCAGGTCCACGGTCTGGCGGATGTGCTCGTCCACGATCGCGTCCGGGTCCTCGATGCCCGCCGCCCGCGCCGACAGCACGCTCGGGGTCACCCGCTCCACCACGTCCCGCACGAAGCCGCCCGGCAGCCGTCCCTGCTCCAGGGACTCCAGCGCCGCCGCCACCGCGCCGCAGGAGTCGTGCCCGAGCACCACCACCAGCGGGCAGTCCAGCACGGCCACCCCGTACTCGATGCTGCCCAGCGCCTCCGCGCCGGTCACATGGCCCGCGGTGCGCACCACGAACAGGTCGCCCAGGCCCCGGTCGAAGATGATCTCGGCGGCCAGCCGGGAGTCCGAACAGCCGAACAGCACCGCGAAGGGCTTCTGCACCGGGGCGAGCGCCGCCCGGCGCCCGGCGTCCTGGTTGGGGTGCTCGGGGCTGCCGGCGACGAAACGGGCGTTGCCCTCCAGCAGCACCCGCAGCGCCTCGGCGGGGTCGGACACCGGGCCGGATATCGGAGAGGAGATCATGCCTGCACCCTAGAACGCCGCTGGTAGGGGCTGCCTGCCGGGGGGCGGCAGGGGGTCGGCCGCGCGGTGCAGCGCCAGGACGGTGACGTCGTCGCGGCTGCGCCCGCCGCTCCACAGGCGGGCGCGGCGGTCGAGGGCCTCGGGCAGGGCGGCGGCCGGGGTGGCGGCGAGGTCGGCCAGGCCCCGGTCGGCGGGGTAGAAGGCGCCGGAGGCGTCCTGGGCCTCGGTGATGCCGTCGGTGAGCAGCACCAGCACGCCGTCCCCGGGCAGCGCGAAGCGCTCCACCGTCCGGGGTTCGTCGGTCAGGGCGGCCAGGCCCAGCGGGAGGCCGGCGGGCAGGGGCACGGCCTCGACGCGGCCGTCGGCGCGTCGCAGGTAGGGGGCGAGGTGGCCGCAGTTGACGGCCCGCACGTCGGCGCCGCGCCGCACGCACAGCACGATGGCGGTGACGAAGCGCTCCATGTCGCCGCTCTGCACCGCGTAGGCGTTGTGCCGCTCGACCGCCGCGTCCAGGGCCTCGGCGACGGCGGTCAGCTCCGCCTCGCGGAAGGCCGCCTCCCTGAAGGCGCTCAGCACCGCGAAGCCCGTGCCGATCGCGGGCAGGCCCTTGCCCTGCACGTCGCCGACCAGCACCCGGGTGCCGTGCGGGGTGTCGGCGACGTCGTACAGGTCGCCGCCGACCATGGCGTCCTCCTCCACCGGCCGGTACAGCCCGTACAGGTCCACCTCCGGGGTGCGGGCCGGCAGCGGGCGCAGCAGCTGGCGCTGCAGGGCGACCGCGCTCTGGCGTATCCGGAACAGCTCGCGCTCGCGCCGTACCCGCCGCGCGCACAGGGCGACCACGACGGCCTCGGCGGCGACCACGCCCACCAGGGTGCCCAGCCGGGCCGACAGGTCCGAGGGCGGGTACAGCGCCGAGTGGACCACGACCACGGCGGTCACCCACACCGAGACGGCCACCGTCTGCGCGACGGTGCCCAAACCCGCCAGCAGCGCCGGCAGGAACACCAGCAGCAGCACCAGGCGGGAGCGGGTGCCGCTGGCCGCCTGGACGAGCAGCACGGCGGCGGTGGCGGCCAGCACGCCCAGCACCACCGCCCGGTTGCCGGGGGCGCGCGGGGCGGCGTCCTGCTGGTCGCTGGTGTCCACCCCGTCTCCCTCTCCGCCGCCCGACCGTCCCTCCAGGGTCGGCGCAGCGGCGGGGCGGGCGCCAGCGGGCTGCGCCGTGCGGGGGAGGGGACGGCTGTCGGAGGGACTCGGTACGGTGGCTGGTGTGTCCTCCCGTGCGCCCCGCGTCTCCCGTGTCCCCCTGGCCGATCTGGTGCGGCTGCGCCGGGCCCGGGACCGGATGGACCGCGAGTACGACCAGCCGCTGGACGTGCCGGCGCTGGCCCGTACCGCGCTGATGTCGCCGGGGCACTTCTCGCGCAGCTTCCGCGCCGCGTACGGGGAGACCCCGTACAACTACCTCATGACCCGCCGGATCGAGCGGGCCAAGGCGCTGCTGCGGCGCGGGGACCTGAGCGTGACCGAGGTGTGCATGGCGGTGGGCTGCACCTCGCTGGGCTCGTTCAGCACCCGCTTCACCGAGCTGGTGGGCGAGAGCCCGAGCGCCTACCGCTCCCGCGACCACGCCGACGGCGAGCCGATCCCGGCGTGCATCGCCAAGATCCGCACCCGCCCGGTGCGGCGTACGGAGGCCAAGGGCGGGTCCGCTCCCGTAGCGTGACGGGCATGAGCATCGAACTCGCCCAGTGCTTCATCGCCGTCGACGACCACGACAAGGCGCTCGCCTTCTACCGTGACGTGCTCGGCTTCGAGGTGCGCAACGACGTCGGCTTCGAGGGGATGCGCTGGGTGACGGTCGGATCCCCCGACCAGCCCGGCGTGGAGATCGTCCTGGAGCCCCCGCTGGCCGACCCGCACGCCTCCGAGGACGACCGTCAGGCCGCCGCCGAGCTGCTGGCCAAGGGCCTGCTGCGCGGGGTCATCTTCCGCACCGACGACTGCGACGCCACCTTCGAGCGGATCCGCGCCGCCGGCGCCGAGGTGCTGCAGGAGCCGATGGACCAGCCCTACGGGGTGCGCGACTGCGCGTTCCGCGACCCGGCGGGCAACATGCTGCGTTTCAACCAGCCGCGCGCGAAGTAGTGACAGGGGCAGGTCCGGCTCGCTGGCGGCCGATCCGGTCCGCGGCCCGGAGGGTTGTCAGTTCCCTCCGCTAGGTTGGCCATCGTGCAGCTTCGTTATAGCTTCCGCGCCTATCCGACGAATTCGTTGCCATGCTGGAGTACAAGGCGGCGAAGCATGGGCGCTGCTTCGGCAAGATTGGCCGCTTCGAGCCGACCTCGCAAGTCTGCTCGGCCTGCGGTGTCAAGGACGGCCCCAAGCCGTTGAGCGTTCGGGAGTGGAGGTGCAGCGCCTGCGGGAGCGTGCACGACCGCGATGTGAACGCCGCCCGCAACATCCTGGCCGCCGGACGGGCGGACAGCCTAAACGCCTCGCAGAGCGCAGGTAAGACCGGGCCCGTTCCGGCGCAGCGCGTTGAAGCAGGAACCCACCGAGACCCGCACCTGCGGGTGGCAGGAATTCCGGTCCATCAGGGCCGGGAGGACGTCAAGCCGCGTGAGGTGCAAGCCCGGGTTCGGGCGGGAGTTCCGACACCGGCTCAGGCGCGGGCGGGCAGTGGGTAGTCGGGCAGGGCGATGTCGCCGGCCTTGGCGAACTGGGCGGCGATGATGGTGCGCAGCGGCCAGCGGTCCATCCAGCGCATGGAGGCGGCGCGCAGGCGGATCATCAGGGCGGTGTCGGGGGCGTAGCCGTTCATGCCGCCGGGCGGCAGCTCCTGGGCGCGGGCGACGTAGGGGCGCATCCGCTCCTCGTAGCGGGCGAAGGCGGCGGCGAAGTCGCCTGCGGCGGCGGCGAGTTCACCGGCCAGCAGGTAGCCGCCGACCAGGGCCAGGCTGGTGCCCAGGCCGGTGAGCGGGCTGGGGCTGTAGCCGGCGTCGCCGAGCAGGACGACGCGGCCGCGGGCGTAGTGGTCGAGGTGGATCTGGCCGTAGGAGTCGAAGGCGAAGTCCTCGGCGGTGGCCATCCCGGCGAGCAGGCGCTCCACCTCCCAGCCGGCGCCGGCGAAGCGCTCGGCGAGCAGCCGGCGCTGTGCGGCGCCGTCGCGGCGGTCGAGGGTGAGCGGTTCGGAGCGGAAGCCCAGGGAGGCCTTGACCTCGCCGGGCAGCCGGCCCGGGCGGGCGGCGGCGACCAGGCCGCCGGGCGCGTTGTACATCAGGAACCAGCTGTCGAGGTCGCGGGCGAGCGCGGGGTCGTGGACGGTGAACCAGCAGTGGTAGCCGCCGACCGGGCGGTAGTGGTCCTCCTCGGGGCCGAAGGCCAGGCGCCGGACGACGGAGTGCAGGCCGTCGGCGCCGACGACGAGGTGGAAGCGGCGGGCGGGGGCGTTCTCGAAGTGGACGGTGACGCCGTCGGCGTCCTCGGCGAGGGCGGTGATCGTGTCGTCGTAGAGGTACTCGACGCCGTCGGTGGCCTGGTGGAGCAGGTCGGCGAGGTCGCCGCGCAGGATCTCGATCTCGGAGACGATGCCCTCGCCCTCGAACAGCTCGACGGGCATCCGGGCGATGTGCTTCCCGCGGCGGTCGACCAGGGCGATGCCCTTCTGCTCCACGCACAGCGCGCGGGTGCGCTCCATCAGGCCCATCCGCTCGATGACGGTGCGTCCGGCGCCGCGCAGGTCGACGGCCTGCCCGCCGGGACGCGGGCCGGGGGCGCGCTCGACGACGACGGGGTTGAAGCCGTGACGGCGCAGCCAGTAGGCGAGGGCGGGGCCGGCGATGCCGGCACCGGAGACCAGGATGTCGGTGTTCTCCATGCCCGCAACCGTACGCCGTACGCATGATGCTCAACAAGCCTTGTACTGCAGTTATTTGGGACTGATGCACTAGTGCACTAGGGTGCTCGGGGGCGCTTCGAGGGTGCTCGGGAGCGCGACGGGAGCGGTTTCCCGGCGGTCGTGCGGGCTTTGCGCAGGCCGACGGCCCGGCCGGGTGCACTAGTGCGCGTGAGGGGTGCGCGGCGGCGGGGCCGGAACAGGGGCGCAAACCGGTTGCGGGCGCGGGCGCGCGCCTGGGACCGTACGGCTCCGCCCGCTCAAGAGGATCGGACCACGACCCGCTGATGACCATCTACTTCTACGGCGCCGACGAAGCTCCCTACGGCTGCTTCTCCAACTTCTCACCGCACCCCCTGGAGCTCGACGGACACCTGTGGCCCACCGCCGAGCACTACTTCCAGGCCCAGAAGTTCGCCGGCACCCGCCACACCGACCTGGTGCGCCGCGCCCGCACCCCGCTGCGCGCCGCCGAGCTCGGCCGCGACCGCTCCCGGCCGCTGCGCCGCGACTGGGAGCGGGTCAAGGACGACGTGATGCGCCGTGCCGTGGCCGCCAAGTTCCGCACCCACGCGGACATCCGGGCCGTGCTGCTGGCCACCGGCGAGGAGGAGCTCGTCGAGGACACCGGCACCGACCACTACTGGGGCCGGGGCCGCACCGGCACCGGCCGCAACACGCTCGGCCGCATCCTGATGCGCACCCGCGCGCAGCTGCGGGCCGAGCAGTGACCTCCCGTCAGGACGTCGGGCGCGCCGGCGCGCCCATCAGGGTGTGCAGCAGGTCCTCGCCCAGGCCCAGGCCGGTGTGCGACTCGTCCGGCAGGCCGTAGTCGCGGTACCAGTCCGCGGGCGCCTCCGGGTGCGGGCCGCTGACCGCCACCCGGCCCGCACCGTAGGAGGCGACCACGGCGGCCGCGCGGTCGTTGGTGTAGCGGGCCACCACGTCCACGTCCGGGCCGTCCACGTCGAAGTACGGGCCGTCCTGGAAGTACATCCGCTGCGGGTGCCCGCGCCAGGCGACCTCCACCAGGTGGTCCCGGTCGTCGGTGACGGTGGCGTCCCTGGAGCCGATGTACTGGCCGGAGTCACCCGGCAGGAGGCCGTAGCCCGGCTCCTCGCCGGCCAGGTAGCCGCCCATGCACAGGCCCAGGTAGCGCCCGCCGCCGCGCACGTAGGCGCGCACCAGCTCCGGGGAGAAGCTCGGGTCGCGCTTCAGCAGGCCCCAGGCGGTGCTCACCTCCTGGCCGCTGGTGCCGCCCGGCTGCACGTACAGGGCGACTCCGGCCAGCGCGTCCGGGCCGAAGCCCGTCTCCTCGTCGGGGCCGATGTAACGCACCGTGAAGCCGTCGTGCTCCAGCATGTCGTGCGCCGCCTCCGGGCAGCCGTCACAGGCCGCCGGGCCGCGGTAGACCAGGGCGAGCGGACGGCCGTCCGGGGCCGCCGGCGCGGGCGTGCCCTTCAGGGCGCTGTAGCTGTCGCCGTCGTCGCCCCCGCCGCCGCCGGACGGGGGCGCACCGCAGGCCGACGCCACCACTACCGCCGCCACCGCCAGCGCCGCCGCACCGCGCCGCAGCCCAGCCCACATGACCAGCACTCCCGCCGCCCTCCCCAGGCCTTTCGCCGTACGCCGCCACGACGCTACGTCCCAACGGCGTCGTGGCGCACATCGGCCCCCACGATCGGGTGAATACCGATTCGGCGCTTGACACCGGAGGCGGGCTGGGGGGCAGGGGAGGAGCCGTGCCCAGGCCTGCGACCATAGGCCGTTCGCACATCGAGCAGGGGGACCCCATGGAGCTACGGCAACTGCGCTGCTTCGTCGCCGTCGCCGAGGAACTGCACTTCGGCCGGGCCGCCGAGAAACTGCTGCTCGGCCAGCCCGCCGTGAGCCAACAGATCCGGCGGCTGGAACGGGAGTTGAAGGTCGAGTTGTTCGACCGCTCGCCCCGGTACGTCCGGCTGACCCCGGCCGGCGAGCGCTTCCTGCCCGCCGCCCGGGACGTCCTGACCGCCGAGGACACCGCCCGCGCCCTCGCCGCCGATCTGGCCGCACCCGCCGCGCTGCGCCTCGGCACCATCACCGGGCTCGGCGAGCGGCTCGACCTGATCCTGGACACCTACCGGCGCCGGGCCCCCGACGTACGCGTCGAACTCCACTCCATCCCGGTACGGGAACGGCTCGCCCGGCTGGCGGACGGCCGCCTCGACGCCGCCTTCGTCCGCGGTGCCGTCGCCGGGAACAGCCCCGAACTCCGCTTCCTGCCCGTCTGGCAGGACGAGTTGGTGCTCGCGTTGCCCGCCCGGCACGCCCTCGCCGACCGGCCCGAGGTCGATCTCGCGGACCTCGCCACCCTCCCGCTGCGGCTGACCGAACGCCGCAACCACCCGGCGCTGGTGGACCTGGTGACGGACGCCTGCGCGCGGGCCGGCTTCCAACCGATCCTCGGCCCGGCCCACAGCTCCCTGCAGGACACCCTGGCCTCGATCGGCTCCGGAACCCCCACGTGGACGGTGGTGTACGCCGCCAACGCCCGGATGGTCAACGCCCACCGGATAGCCTTCCGCCCCTGCCGGACCCCACTGGCCCTGCCGACCTCGATCGCCGTACGGCGCTCCGCCCCGCTCCCCGGGCTGCTCCTGGAAGCCTGCCGCCAAACGGCCCCGACCTGGGACGATCACGATTCGTGATCGCTGCCAGAGCGAATCGGGTCTGGGCGCGGGCGGCTTGACCGGCTGGACTGGTCCCAGCCGGAGAACCCGGCCGCACAGGCCGGCAGGAAGCCCGGCAGGAACCCCCGGTTAGGAGCCGAAGATGCCGATCGTCACCATTCAGCAGGGCCCGCGCGAGGTCGAGCAGAAGCGCGAGCTGGTCAAGCGGATCACCGAGGCCTTCACGGAGACGCTGGAGGTCCCCGCCGAGAGCGTGTACGTGTGGATCCAGGAGTACCCGGCGGAGAACTGGGGCGCGGCCGGCAAGCTCACCGCGGACCGGTAGCCGGCCACGGTGAGTCCGGCCGGCCAGGGCCCCAGGGGCGGGCCCTGGCCCCGCCCGGCCCCGCTCAGCCCCGCTCAGCCCCGCCGCAGTGCCGTCACCACCGCCGACAGGTCCTGCTCCGCGATCGACGGGTCCGCCAGCAGCACCTCCCGCGCCGCCGACAGCACCCGGCCGCCGCCCGCCAGGGCGAGGTCCTTGGCGGCCAGACGGACGGGGAAGTCCGACACCGTGCTGTGCGCCCGGGCCACCACCCCCGCGAGCGGCCCCGACGCCAGCACCTCCGCCGCGACGTCCTGCGGCACGCCCAACTCATCGGCCGCCGCCAGCACTTCGCCCACCGCCGTGACCGAGGCGACGATCGCGCTGATCACCACCACCTTCAGCGCCGCCCCCGCACCCGGGCCGCCGCAGTGCCGCACCCGGCCGAGGTGCTCCAGCACGGGCCGGGCGCGCTCAACGTCGGCGTCCTCGCCGCCCGCGTACACGACCAGGTCCCCGCTGGCCGCCGGGCCCACACTGCCCATCACCGGGGCGTCCACCATGCCCACACCGTCCGGCAGTTGGGCGCGCAGCTCGGCGACCGCGCGCGGACCGACCGAGGACATGTCGATCCACAGCGCGCCCGGGGCCAGTTCGGCCGTGAACTGCCCGGCCACCTCGGCCACCGCCGCCGGATCGGACAGCATGGTGACCACGACGTCCGCCCCGGCCACCGCCTCGGCCGCACTACCGGCCTCGGCGAGGCCCTCGGCACGGCCGGGGGAGCGGTTCCAGACGGTCAACGGGTAGCCGGCGGCGGCGAGACGGCGGGCCATCGGCTGCCCCATCCGGCCCAGGCCCAGAAAAGCGATCTTCTCCATGCCCACCACGCTAGGCACCCGCAAGCCAGGCGACAAACGAATGTCTCGCATGATAGCCATGCGCAATGGACATGGCTTGGCTGGACGTCTTCCGCACCGTCGCCCACCTCGGCTCCTTCACCGCCGCCGGGGAGCGCCTCGGCTTCACCCAGTCCGCGATCTCCCGCCAGATCGCCACCCTGGAAGCCGAGTTGGGCACCCCCCTGTTCGACCGCCTGGCCCGCGGCGTGCGGCTGACCGAACACGGCCGCGCCCTGCTCCCGCACGCCGAAGCCCTGCTGGAACGCCTCGACACCACCCGCCGCGACCTCGCCGCCCTCACCGAACTGAACGCCGGACGACTGCGGGTGGGCGCCTTCGACAGCGCCAACGCCGAACTCGTCCCCAGCGCCCTCGCGGCCTTCCGCGCCGCGCACCCGCAGGTCGAGATCGGCCTCACCGAAGGCCTCTCCGCGCACCTGCTGGACCAGCTCGCGGACGGCGCGATCGACCTCGCCGTGGTCGCCACCTACGCCTCGGCCGCCGAAGACGCCTACGACACCGAGCAGTTCGACCTGCGGCCACTGCTCGACGACCCGGTGCTGGTCGCCCTGCCACGCGGCCACCGCCTCGCCCGCCGACCCCGCGTCCGGCTGCTCGAACTCGCCGACGAACCGTGGATCGCCGCCCGCCGTGAGCTTGGATCCACCCTGCTCGCGGCCTGCGTGCGCAGCGGCTTCCAGCCCCGGATCGAGTACGCCGTCGGCGCCTGGACCGCCAAACTCGGCCTGGTCGCCGCCGGCATGGGCCCCACCCTCATCCCCTCCCTGGCCGCCCGCGCCGCCCGCCCCGACATCGCCCTGGTGCCCCTGCACCCGGACGACACCCCGGTACGCCACGTCTACACCGCCACACGGCGGGGCCAGCGGGTGGCGCCGGCCGTCGCCGGGTTCCTGCGGTTCCTGAAGGCCGGGGCGGGGGCGGGAGCCGGGGCGGAGGCTTAACCGAGCAGGCGCACCGCCGCCTCGACCGTCTGGGCGAGCAACACGGCGATCGTCACCGGCCCGACACCGCCCGGAACAGGGGTGATCAGACCCGCCCGCAGCCGGGCCGCCTCGAAGTCGACGTCCCCGACATTGCCCGGGTTGTAGCCCGCGTCGACCACCACGGCACCCGGCTTGACGTCCGCCCCCGCGATGAACCGCGGCCGCCCCACCGCCGCCACCAGCACGTCCGCCGTGCGCACCAGCGAGGACAGATCGGCGGTCCGCGAATGGCAGTACGTCACCGTCGCGTCCCGCCCCAGCAGCAGCATGCCCACCGGCTTGCCCAGGATGGCGCTGCGCCCGACCACCATGGCGTGCTTACCGGCCAGGTCGACCCCGTACTCGTCCAGCAGCCGCATGATCCCGCCGGGTGTGCACGAGACGAAGCCGGGCAGGCCGAAGCCCATCGCGGCGAAGGAGTGCATCGTGACGCCGTCGACGTCCTTCTCCGGCGCGATCGCCTCGAACGAGGCCCGCTCGTCGATGTGCCCGC
Source organism: Kitasatospora sp. NPDC018058 (assembly GCF_044327205.1). Taxonomy (NCBI): domain Bacteria; kingdom Bacillati; phylum Actinomycetota; class Actinomycetes; order Kitasatosporales; family Streptomycetaceae; genus Kitasatospora; species Kitasatospora sp. NPDC018058. Next base: position 195,447 of record NZ_JBIRFA010000016.1, read on the forward strand.
CCACGGGGTGCTGCAGCAGGATGCCGTGCACCTGCGGGTCCGCGGACAGGGCGCTGATCGTTTCGACGAGTTCGGCGGTGCCCACCGAGGCGGGCAGCGCCACCTGCCGCGACACGATGCCCGCCTTCGCGCAGGCGGCGCGCTTCATTCGCACGTAGGTCACCGAGGCCGGGTCCTCGCCCACCAGCACGGTCGCCAGACACGGCGCCGTCCCGGTGCGGCGCAGGATGTCCGCGGCGGAGGCGGCTGTGGCCTCGGTGATGCGGCGCGCGAGGGCGGTGCCGTCCATGAGGCGCGCCTGCTGGAGGTCGGTCATGTGCCACTCCTGAGCTCCGGTACGGGTCGCCCAGGCGCGCGGCATCGACAGGATGTCAGGCCGTTTCCCGGTGGTAATCCACCCCAGCGCCAGTCACGGCCCGGCGCCCACCTTAGTCGAGGCGCCGGCGGACCTCCGGCTGTTTCCGCGCCCGGTGGACGAACCAATCGAGCAGCGCGTCGGCCAGTTCATGGGGCGAGCGGCCCTGGGCGGCCGGTACGACCAGGGCGAAGTCGTCGAGTTCGCGGGCGCTGCCAGGGCTATGGGAGTTGAGCTCTCCGCAGCGCAGCCCCGCCCGATCGAGCTGGGCGCCCAACGTCCGCCTGACGAATCGGCCGTCCCCGTGGACGAGGTCGGCCCAGACCAGAAGCCCGCCGCCGTCCCGGCTCTCCGGGCATGAGATCGGCTCCCAGACCCAGAAGTCCTCCAGCGCCGGGGCGGCCGCCGGCCAGCTCCGGGCACGCACGGCCAGTCGTTCGACCACAAGGCGCCACTGCTCGGGGAGATCCCCCTCGGCCAGACGCTCCTCGAAGACGTTCATGCGGCCGATTCAAGCAGCCGGGCCGGCACGGCCGAGGGGCGGGTGTCCCCGCGGGCGGTAACTCGTTGGCGGCAAGGGGCCGTTGCGGGGGATCATGCGAGGATGACTGAGCAACCCGCGCGATGGACCCAGGCGAGCGTCTACCCCGACATGTGGGCCGATCCGGCCGACGACCCGCGCAACAGTGAGGGCCCCTCGCCGGACGGCGAACTCGCCACACTGGAGGACTACCTGACGAACTACCGCCTCACCGTGCGGATGAAGTGCGAGGGCCTGGACGCCGAGCAGCTGGCCCGGCGCTCGGTCCCACCGTCGACGATGTCGCTGCTCGGGCTGGTGCGGCACCTGGCCGAGGTGGAACGGGACTGGCGCAACTGGACCACCGACGGCGAACCGCTGCCGAAGCTCTACGGCGCGCGGGACGCGGACTTCGACGAGGCGGTGGCCGATCCGGCCGTGGTGGAGGCCGCGTGGCGGGACCTGGAGCGGGAGCAGGCCGCCACCGACGCCGCGCTGGCCGAACACCCGGACCTGGGGGAGCGGTTGGGCAAGCACGGGGTCTCGGTGCGGGAGCTGCTGGTGCACCGCGTCGAGGAGTACGCCCGGCACTGCGGGCACGCCGACCTGCTGCGCGAGTGCGTGGACGGCCGGGTGGGGCAGTGACGGCGGCGCTCGCCGACGTCGGCGAGCGCCATGCCGGTCCGGCGCTCAGCAGGTGGTGTCGGCCGGCGGCAGCGCGCCGGTCAACAGGTAGGTGTCGACGGCCTGTTGGGCGCAGTTGCGGTAGCCGTTGAGGTAGACGGCGTGGATGCGGCCGGGGACGGTGAGCAGGCGGGAGGCGCTCAACCTGCCGTGCAGGGCGAGGGCGCCCTGGTAGGGGGCGTGGGTGTCGCCGGTGGACTGGATCTGCAGGGCGGGCACCGCGTTGCGCACCTCGACGAACGGCTCGCGCGGGGCCGGGCGCCAACTGGCGTACGGGGTTGGGCCGTTGAACACCGGGCCGAAGACCGGCTGGGCGGGCCGGGAGCGTTCGACGGCTTCGCGGTACCACCGCTGCGAGCGCGGCATCGCGACGTCGTCGCACAGGATGCCGATCGCGGCGGCGAGGTCGGCGCCGGCGTCGGGGCCCGGGGTGAGGACGGCGGTCAGCAGCTCGTGCAGGGCCGGGCTCGCCTGGACGGGCTTGCCGTCGGCCGCGTCCAGCAGCTGGCGCAGGATGTCCGCGTAGTCGGCGCTGTCGCGGTCGTCGCTCTGGCAGACGGTGAGCAGGAACGGCAACAGGTAGCCGTCGAGCCGGAAGCCGTCGACCGCGATCGGCGCCGCCTGCGCGCGGCGGACCAGGCCCTCGACACCGGCCCGCACCGCCGCCGGGGTGGCGCCCAGGCCGTACTGGGCGTCGCGCGGCGCGGCCCAGGCGGCGAAGTCGTCCAGCGCCCGTTCGTTGGCCGCGCTCATGTCCTGGAACGCGCCGATGCCGTACCGGGCCGGGTCCAGCGCGCTGTCCAGGACCAGCCGGTCGACGTGCTGCGGGAACAGCTGCGCGTACACCGCGCCCAGCAGCGCCCCGTAGGACTGGCCGAAGAAGGAGGTGCGCTGCTCGCCGAGGGCCGCGCGCAGCAGGTCGATGTCGCGGGCGGCGTTGCGGGTGGTCAGGTGGGGGAGCAGCTCGGGGTACTTGTTCCGGCAGGCGTCGGCGTCGGCCTCGGCGAGGCGCCAGGCCTGCCGGAAGCCGGCCCGGTCGCTGCCGACCGAGCGCAGCCAACTGCCCCGGTTCAGGCCGCAGTCGAGGCCTCCGCTGGCGCCGACGCCGCGGGTGTCCATGCCGATCAGGTCGTAGGCCGCCGCCGTCTGGGGCGCCATCTGGGCCTGAAGCGCGGTGGGCATGTCGAGCCCCCGGTTGCCGGGCCCGCCGGGATTGGCCTGCAGGATGCCGCGCCGCTTGGCGGGGTCGGCGGCCCGGATCCGGGAGACGGCGAGGGTGCGGCCGGTGGGCTCGCGGTAGTCGAGCGGGACGGTCAGCCTCGCGCACTCGGCCCCGGCGGCGGCCAACTGCGGCTCCTGGCAGGGACCCCAGGCGAGCGCCTGGTGGCGGAGGCGGTCCAGCGGGTCGGCGGCGGCGGTGGCCGAGGCCGAGGCCGAGACCGAGGGGGCGGCGGAGACGGACAGGACGAGGGCTGCGGCTAACGCCGGCGCGGTCTTCATGCTGCCCACACGAAGGCGGCGTCCAACTCCCCGTCGCGCACCTGCTGCAGACGCACCGACGTCCGCGCGCTGCACAGCTCCACCGCCAGCTGCGGGGCCCGCTCGGACAGTGCCGCCAGCAGGCGCTCCAGCCGCGTGCCCAGCCCGATGTTGGTGCCGATGCGCAGCACCCGCGCCTGGTCGTCGCGCTGCCCGGCCATCGCCTCGACGGCCGCCCGCTCGGCTGCCAGGATCGCCCGGGCGTGCGGCAGGAACGCGCCGCCCGCCGTCGTCAGCGCTACCGCACGGGTCGTGCGGTCGAACAGCTCCACGCCCAACTCGCGCTCCAGGCGTCGCACTTGCTGGCTCACCGTCGGCTGGACGATGCGCAGCCGCTCGGCCGCCCGCCCGAAGTGCAGCTCCTCGGCGACTGCCAGGAAGTACCGGACCTGCCGCAGCTCCATACCCGCCCCCGATTGATCACGATCCCTGATGAGTGTACGAGCCGGATGCGCCTTGGACGCGTGCCCCTCAAGCGGTCGACTGGACCCCGTCGGAAAGAACCAGGCACACCGGCCCGGCACCCGGACCGCGACCGATCGAAGGAGCACCGACCATGCCGTACGCGACCGTCCAGGGCACCCGACTCTTCTACCGCGACCACGGCGCCGGCCGCCCGCTGGTGTTCGTCCACGGCTGGGCCACCAGCGGCCGGGTGTGGGAGGCCCAGTTCGCCGACCTCGCCGCCGACCACCGGCTCATCGCGCTCGACTGCAGGGGCTGCGGCCGCTCCGGCCGCCCCGCGGACGGCCACACCCTGGCCGCCAACGTTGCCGACCTGCTCTGCCTGATCGACATCCTGGACCTGGCCGAGCCCGTCCTGGTCGGCAGCTCGATCGGCGCCACCTTCGCCCTGGCGGCCGCCGCGGCCGCACCCGAGCTCGTCGGCGGGGTCGTCTCCGTCGACGGCCCCGGCCACTGGCCCGGCACCGGCATGGCCGCCGAACTGCGCGAACTCAGCGCCCGCCTCGCCGCCGACCGCGCCGCGCTGGTGCGGGAGTGGATCCCCACCTGGCACGGGACGGCCGCCGGCCCCGAAATGCACCAGCGCACCATCGCGCAGATCCTCGACTCCAGCCCCGCCATCGACAACCTCTTCACCGAGGCCGCCGCCTACGACCCGCGCGGCCTGCTGCCCACCCTCGACCTGCCCGTCGCCTTCCTCCACGGCGACCAGGAGACCCAGATCCCGCTGGAGGTCTCCCGCACCCTCGCCGACCTCGCCCCGCACGGCAGCCTGCACGTCGTCGAGGGCTCCGGGCACATGATCCACGAGGAGCAGCCCGCCGCGTTCAACCGGCTGCTGCGCGCGGTGGTGCGGGACATGGCCGCGTGACAGGAGCGGGCGTCAGGGACCGGGCCCGGCAACGGCACTCAGGCCTGCGTGACCAGCTCCAGGTACGAGTCGTGCCACAGGTCCTCGTCCCCCTCCGGCAGCAGCAGGACGCGGTCGGGCCGGAGCGCCTCGATGGCGCCGGGGTCGTGGGTGACCATCACGATCGCGCCCGGGTAGGTGCCGAGCGCCGCCAGGACCTCCGCGCGGGAGGCGGGGTCCAGGTTGTTGGTCGGCTCGTCCAGGAGGAGCACGTTGGCGCCGGAGTGGACCAGGGCGGCCAGGGCGAGGCGGGTCTTCTCGCCGCCGGACAGGACCCTGGCCGGCTTGTCGGCGTCGTCGCCGCGGAAGAGGAACGCGCCGAGCACGTGCCGCAGTTCGCCGTCGGTCAGGTCGGGCGCGGCCTTGGCGAGGTTGTCGCGGACGCTGAGCGCCGGGTCCAGGGTGTCGTGCTCCTGGGCGAAGTAGCCGAGGCGTAGCCCCGTCCCGGGGACGACGCGGCCGGAGTCCGGGGCCTCCTGGCCGGCCAGGATCCGCAGCAGCGTGGTCTTGCCCGCACCGTTGAGCCCGAGGACGACCAGCCGGCTGCCGCGGTCGACGGCGAGGTCCAGCCCGGTCAGCACCGGCCGGTCGCCGTAGGCCTTGGCGAGGCTGATCGCGCCGAGCGGCATCCGGCCGCAGGGCGCGGGTTCGGGCAGCCGGATCCAGGCGGTGCGCTCGGCCTGCCGGACGGGTTCGAGCTCGGCCAGCATCCGGTCGGCGCGGCGGGCCATGCTGCGGGCCGTCGTCGCGGTGGCGACGTTGGCGCGCATCCGGTCGGCCTGGGCGTGCAGGGCGGCGGCCTTGCGTTCGGCGTTGGCCCGCTCGCGGGCGCGGCGGCGTTCGTCGGTCGCGCGCTGAGTGAGATAGGCCTGCCAGCCGGTGTTGTGGATGTCGATGGTGGCGCGGGTCGGGTCCAGGTGGAAGACCCGGTTGACGGTCTCCTCCACCAGCTCCAGGTCGTGGCTGATCAGTACCAGCCCGCTCTGGTGGGTGGCGAGGAAACCGCGCAGCCAGCCGACCGAGTCGGCGTCCAGGTGGTTGGTGGGCTCGTCCAGCAGCAGGGTGCCGGTTTCGGCGAACAGGATGCGGGCCAGCTCGACGCGGCGCCGCTGGCCGCCGGAGAGCGTGCCGACGGGGGAGTCCATGACCCGGGTGGCCAGTCCGAGTCCCGCCGCGACCCGGGCGGCCTCGGCCTCGGCGGCGTAGCCGCCCCGGGACTGGAACCGGGCCTCGGCCCGGGTGTAGGCGTCCATCGCCCGGCGCTCCTCCGTCGGGGAGTCGGCCCGGGCCATCGCCTCCTCGGCGGCCCGCAGCGCGTGGACGGCGGTGTCCAGAGCGCGGGCGGACAGGATGCGGTCGGTGACGGTGACGGCCGGGTCGGCGGCGCGGGAGTCCTGGGGGAGGTAGCCGACCGGCCCGGTGCGGGTGACCGCCCCGGCGGCGGGCGGCAGTTGCCCGGCGAGGGTGGCGAGCAGGGTGGTCTTGCCGGCGCCGTTGCGGCCGACCAGGCCGATCCGGTCGCCGGGGGCGATGTGCAGGGTGACGTCGGACAGCAGCAGACGGGCGCCGACGCGCACGTCGACACCACGGGTGGTGATCATGGGATAACGCTCCGAAACAGCGAACGGACACACGGGTGGCGTGGAGGCGGGTCCGTCAGCTAGGAAATTCGGGGCGTAGACATGCGGGCCAGGCTAGCGGCCCGTCGGAACGGCCGCATCCGAATTAGGAGTTGTCCGGCTGATCATCTGATACCTCCGTGGATACCCCCGGTCTCGGCCGGGGGAGGAAACGGACCTCCCGCCGCGCCCCCAGGGTGGCGACCTGCTCGTGGACGGAGGCGTCCAGGCGCGGGCACACCAGTGAGGTCCGGGTCCCGGCGCACCATCAGTCCCAGCGCCGAACCGCCCACCCGTACGGGCGTGCCGAGGGCGCCGAGCAGGGCGTCCAGGCCCAGGTCGGCGTGGACCGCGTCGGCCTCGGCCCGCAGTTCGGCCTCACGGCGCAGGAGGTCGCCGTCCGTCGTGGGGCGCTCGTTACCGGGCCAGTCTGCCAGGGGCCCGGCGAAGCAGATTGACCCGCCGAAGCGGTGATCGATTGCCCCATGATCGTGGGTCTTTCGGCGCCTAGCCTGGTCTCATGACGACGACGAAGAACACCGCCCCCGCTGCCGCCCCCGTCCTGGCCCGCCGCGCCGAGGCCGAGACCTGCGCCGACCCGAGCGCCACCATGACCCTGCTCGCCGAATCGGCCCCCGGCGAGGGCGGCTTCACCGTCTACCGCTCCGTCTTCGCCGAGGGCGCAGCCGGGGCACCCGCGCACTTCCACACCCGGGCGTGGGAGCTGTTCTTCGTGATCAGCGGCTCGCTGCGGGTGCTGGTCGGCGAGGAGGTCACCGTCCTGGAAGCGGGCGACTTCCTGGCCGTACCTCCGCACACCCCGCACGCCTTCGCCGCCGCCCCCGGCACGGGGGCCGACGTGCTGTGCATGTTCACCTCCGGCATGGACCGCTTCGACTACCTGCGCCTGCTGGGCGGCGTCATGCGCGGTGAGAGTGACCCGGGGGAGATCGCCGCCTCCGCCGAGCGCTTCGACAACCACTACGTCGACAGTCCCGCCTGGCGCGCCGCCCTGGCCGGCACCGCCTGAGCGGGGGCGCCCCCGGGGCCCGGGGGCCGCTCGACGGGCCGGGGCGGGCCGGGTGTGGAACGGTGGAAGACCCGGGGGGCCGGTCGCGAGAGGAGTCGCCATGTCGTCGAAGCGCCGCCGCAAGAAGAAGGCCCGGGCCAGGCGCGGGGCCAACCACGGCCGCCGCCCCCAGTGCTGAGCCGCTGAACGCCTGACCGTACGGCCGTCGGCGGCCGTACGGTCAGGCGCGCCCGCGCCCGCCCGCAGTGCCTCCGCCTTCGCCTGCGCCGAGCCGGCCAGCGCCCGCGGCCGCCGGTCGGTCGGCCACCGTCGGCGCAGCGCCTCCAGGCCCCGCGCGGGCAGGTCCAGCAGGGCGCCGAGGACGTACTCGAAGCTGTTCACCGGCCGAGGATCCTCTCGGGAGTACGGGTGTCCTCCCGACACCCTGACCCGCCCGCGCCCCGGCCCGCAATCCGCTCCCGTACTCAACTCCCCGTCGCACTCGGCACATCAGCGGTGTCCCGGACGAGCGCTCGGCGGGCACGGCCGGTTCGGAAGTAGGCGTTGGCAGCGGGGAGGAACATCAGCACCACAGCGGTGAGCACCGAGCACACGTGCAGTATCCGGCTGGCTGCGAAGGCGAGATCCATCGGCCCGGCCTGCGCCAGTTCCCAGCTGAGGGAGCGGCCCTGGGCCAGGGCCTGAATCGGCTGGATCACCATCGACGCCGTCCCCAGGACGCCGAGGCCGAGCGCGAGAGCGATCCGGGCCCAGCCGCGGCCACGACGCATCTGCCGCGCGACCAGGAGCGCGGCGGTGAAGACGGGCAGTCGTACCGCGAGGCCCACGGCGACCTCCCCTGCGGAGCCCGAGCCGCCGGCGAGCATCCTGCCGACCGCCAGGACCGTTTCGAACGCACCGGCGGCAACGGCTGTGACCCACAACGCGAATGCCGTACGCACCGGAGCGGGCGGCAGCGGCCCGGCGGTACCGGAGGGGGAGGGGCGGCTGATGGACGGACTCTGCCGGGTGGAGTGGGACATCGCGGCCTCGAATCGTGAGGTGGGGTCAGGAGCGTTCGTCGTTTCGACGCTCCCGATCCTCCGGGCACGGCTCGGACGGGGCCCTCCCGCTGACCGGTGGATCCCCCGGGGGGTTATCCCCACCGCGCCTCCCGTACTCAACTCCCGCTGAGGTGAGGCAGGAAGGACAGAACGGCAGGTGCCCGTGCGGCTCGCCGACAATCCGGAGAAACATCGCGGCGGGGCACCACCCGGTGCCCCGCCGCGATGCTGTTGAGATCCGGGTCAGCCCTCGATAGGGAAGTCGCCCGCCCGGACGGCGTCGATGAAGGAGCTCCACGCAGCGGTCGGGAAGACGAGACTCGGGCCGTGGGGGTCCTTGGAGTCACGTACGGGGACGAGGCCGGGGAATCCGGGGGCCACCTCGATGCAGTCGCCGCCGTCCGGGCCGCTGTAGCTGCTCTTGCGCCAGCTGGCCGCATCGAGCTCGTTGCTCATCATCTCTGAACCCTTCCAGCGCCTCGGCGATCAGCGCGAGCGACTCGCCCGCCGTGAGCGCATCGCCACGCAGCCGATCATAGCGCCGCCGATGCCCGGAAACGATGGTCGGATCGTCGCTGGGACTGCCCCTGTCAAGGCTCTCCGAGTACACCACGTGCTGCCCATCCGGCATCTCCAGAAGGACCATTGAGGTCTTGATAATCGTCGCCCGAGCCGTGAACGGCACCACCTGAATGACGATGTTCCCGCGCTGAGCAACGCGCAGCAGGTGCTGCATCTGCCGCACCATCACCCTCGGTCCGCCGACCACCGACCGAAGGGCGCTTTCGTCCAGGAGAACGACCAACTGCGGTCCGCCCTCGGCGAGGAACCGCTCCTGCCTCGCAAGCCTTGCCGCGACCCGCTCCTCGACCACTTCAGGGCGCTCATCAGTCCCGCCCGCCTCGAACATCGCTCTCGCGTAGTCCCTGCACTGCAGCAACCCATGCATGTAGTCGGCCTGGAACGCCTGGAGCCCAACCGCCTCGGACTCCATGTCCGCATGGGTCTGAAACCAATCGGGGTGCTCAACCCCCGCGTTCCAGTCCACCCGGTCCCAGAGGCGCTTCAGCGCGCCGCCCGTGGTGAGCAGTTCATCGGCTTTCTCTACCAGTTCCGGCGGCATGCGTCGCTGACCCGTCTCGTACCGGGTGATGTTCGTCCGGCTGCAGTGCAGCAGCTTGCCCAGTTCCTCCTGGGTGTAGCTGGCCAGCTCCCGGTAGAACCGCAGCTCCTCGCCGAACAACTCGGCCGAACTGGCCGTCAACTCCCGCTTGAACCGCCGATGTGCCACAGCTGGCCCCCTCACGCACCACGTGCCCCTGGCACCTGATTTCGGCCATCACCGTACCTCCGCATCCCGGACCATTGAGACCGGAACGCAATCATCTGCATGCATAGCGTGATTGCGCACTACCTTCGCGCTACCTCATCCGCCCCTGAGGAACTTCGCCATGCTCAAAACCCACCGGCCCCGCACGTTCGCCGCGCACCTCAACTCCCGCGCGGACTCGACCCCGCTCGCCCGGCACCTCCTCCGCGCCTACCTTGCCGCTCTCCCCACCGGCGACCGCTACTGCGACATCGCCGAACTCCTCCTCGGCGAGCTGTTCGCCAACGCCGTCCAGCACTCCGACGCGCCGGCTGACCGCCTCATCGAGATCCGCTTCACCCTCATCAACGACCGTCTCCGGCTCGAAGTCCACGACGCGGGCAGCGGCCGCCCCGCCCTCCGCTCGACCACCCCCGACGACGAGCACGGCCGAGGCCTCTTCCTCATCAACGAACTGGCCGAGCGCTGGGGTTGCTGCCCCCGGGCCGGCGGGATCGGCAAGTTCGTCTGGGCCCTGGTCGCGCCCGCCCCCGCCCGCTCCCTCGTCACCGTCTGAAAGCGTGCCGCCGATGCAGCCCCCGCTCCTCACCCTCGCCCGGCACGCCCTCTCCCGGGGATCCACCCCCGCCGAGGCCTACACCCTCCTGGCCCGCCGCACCGGAAAGCCCCTCCCGGCCGCCCGCGCGGTGTGCCTCGCCCTCGACGTCCCCCTCGCCGACGCCACCCGCCGCCTCAACGACTGCTACGACGCCCTGCTCGCCAATCCGAGCCCGGGTTCCGAGGCCGACACCGGCGAACTCCTCGAAGCCCTCGGGGTGTTCGACGTCCCCAAGACCCTCGACGCCCGCGACCTCGCCGTCGTCGAACTGTTCCTCGCCGCGATCGACGCCATGGGCGGCATCCGGGCCGGCCACCAGCACGGCCTGGCCCGCTGGTTCACGCCGCCGCCCAGCCCCTGCCGCGCACCGGCGACCCGGCTCACTACTGGACCGCCCTCGTCACCGCCGGCGAACTCCTCTCCTCAACCCCCACGCCCGACCCCCGCATCAAGCCCGCCCTCAGCCACTGCCGCACCCGCGCCGCCCACGCGACCCGCCCGTAAGCGCAGGAAGTCGGTCCCACCGACTTCCTGCGCAGCGCTCACTCCCCTCCCACGGCCCGGGGCCCGGGTGGGCTCCACCGGCCCGGTCAGGCCCAGCGCGTTGTGCCGACGCCCGGCCGCCGCCGTACCGGCGAACGCGCTGCCCGGCCAGGTGCGGGGCGGCGCGTATCGGGGCTCCATCAGCGTGTTCAATGGAGGCCGGGGGCGTGATCGTGACGATGCCCCCTGTGATTCGAGATGTGATTCGAAAGGGGGCGGAGATGTTCCAACCGCTGTCCGGCCGCCAGAAGCCGGCCAACCTGGAAGCGCTCAGGGCGGCTCTGCGGGCCGCACTGGAAACCGCTGACGAGGAGGAACGCCCGGGGCTGCGCCGGGCGGTCGACATCGTGGAGGGCTTCGTCGCCGGCGCCGGTCCGATCGGCGTGGAATGGGCGCGAAAGGTCCTGGAGCTCGCCGGTGTCGACCCCCGTACGGCGGAGGTCAGGGCGGTCAAGGAGCTGCGCTCCGCGCGCCCCGGCCTCGGTCTCAAGGAGGCGGTCGCGCTGGTCAAGGCCCTCGTCGCACAGTCCGGCTGAGGAACCGACAGGCCACCGGCCCGGCCCGGCCATCCTGTTTCGGGGGCCGGGCGTCAGGGCTGGGCGAGGTAGGCGGCGACGAAGGCGTTCAGGTCGTGGAGCGCGGCGGACAGGTCGGCCGGGGTGAGCTGCTCGGCGGCGGCGCCGGTGGCCAGGAAGTGGCCGAGCGCGGCCTGGCAGGTGGGGATGGGGGCGGAGGCCGCCGGGATCGTGCAGGTGATCTCCTGGGCGGGGCCGCCCGGGGGCGGGAAGACCACCAGGGCGACCGTGCGGTCCGGCCCTCCCGTGGTGGGCAGGTTCGGCTCGCGGGTGTTGGACGGGACGCCGACGGCGGTGAGCAGCAGGCCCGGGGCGTGGGTGGCGACCGGGTGCAGCTGGTCGGCGGGCAGGTGGGCCGGGGCGAGGCAGGTGTTGGGGGCGGCCCCGGCCTGGGGAATGAAGCCGCAGGCCAGGTCGATGTCGGTCTGGACGCCGCCGCTGACGAAGACGGCCCGGACGACCGAGGTGAAGCGGGCGCTGGCCGGGTCGGCGACCGGGGCGCCGGGGTGGACGTAGGCCTGTTCGCCACCGTCGGCGCCGAAGAAGGCCACGTCGCAGGTCCAGCCGCCCGGTGCGACCAGGTAGTGCACCTCGCCCGGGTAGCGTGCGGCGTACACCGCCGCCGTCGGGGGCGGGGTGACGCCGTCCGGCAGTGCCACCGAGGCCGGTGCGGCGGCCAGCGGCGGCTGACCGGGGCCGGTCTGCTCCGCCGGGCAGGCCTGCACGGGCACCGTCACGGCGGTGGCTGCTGCCGTCGCGGGTACGGTCCCGGCGGCGAGCGGCCCGCCTGCGGTGAGCAGGGCCGCCGCGGTCAGGATCCCGGCCCGGCTGCGACGGGATGCGCTACGCATGGTGCACCTCCGGGAAAGTGGCCAGGGCCCCCGGGGAGGCGGCGTCCGCGCCGCACTCCTTCCACCAGCCTAGATCCGCCGCCTCCACCCCCGCGCGCCGGACGGCCACCCACCCGCAGTCCGATGCGGCCTGGGACGCCTGCCTCCTGATCAGCTGACGGCCGTACCGCGACCGGCCGTGGGCACGGACACCTACGGCGGCACCGAGCACCGCCACCCCGGCGTCGCACCGACGACGACGGGGACCGGCCCTGTCGGTGTCGGCCCCTACCGTGGGCGCATGATCGATCCTCAGCTGCTCCGCGACCTGCGCCGACGCTTCCCCGACCGCAGCGCCGAGCACCTCGCCTCCCCGGCGTCCCTGCCGCCGGGCCGTCAGGTCCTGCCGCAGCTGTGGGTGAGCGACGGGCCGGCGCCGGCGGGGCTGTGGCAGCGGCTGCGCCGGGAGCACGCGGACTCGGGGCTGTGGCCGCTGCTGCTGTCGCCGGGCAACGACGTCCCGGACCTCGGCCCCCAGGACCTCGGCCTGATCCCCGTGGTGCCGGGAGAACCCGGGGAGTGCGCGCTCGACCGGTACGACCCCGCCGTCCTGCTGCGCGAGTGGTGGGAGCACTCGGTGCTCTGGTGCCCGTCGGGCGACCCGCAGGACGTGGCGGACCTCCTGGGGGTGCTGGAGCCCTTCGGCACCGCCTGGCCGGGCGCGGCCCCGGCCGGGCGGCCGCAGCGGGACCCGGAGGACTGCGCGGACGCCCTGGCCCGCTCGCTGCTGCGCGGTCAGCGCCGGCTGCGGATCGGGCTGGTCCGCGCGGACGGCGGCGCCGAGGCGTTGGCAGCCTGCGGGTGGTACGGCACGAACGGCCACGACGACACCGGCGCGGTCGCCGCCGTCCTGCGCAGTTGGCAGGAGCGCTTCGGTGCTCGCGTCGTCCAGGCCGGGGCCAGCTCGCTGTACCTGAGTGTCGCGGCGCCGCCGGCCGACGTGGCGGAGGCCCTGCCGGTGGCGGCCGAGCACGTGGCGCTGTGCCCCGACAACGTCTTCCAGGGCCCAGGGAGTCTGGCCGACTACGCCGAGGAGCTCGTCGGCCGGCACGCCTGGAGCTTCTGGTGGGACTGACCGGCTACCACTGCGGCCCGCGCAGCCCGTCGTCCGCCGCGTAGACGATGTAGTCCGCCTCCAGGGTGGAGACCAGCAGCCCGCACGGGGCGTGCGGGCGGGCCGGCACCGGCAGCAGCTCGATCGGCCGCCCGCGCCGCGCGGCCAGCCGCTCCAGCAGCACCGCCGGGTCGAACGGGCGCGGCAGCTCCAGCTGTTCGGCCATCCGCCGGCAGCGCCGCAGCGTGGACCGGTAGCCACGGCCACCCCACAAGTCACCGTTGCGTGATTCTCAGCGGTTCTCTCGCTGAGTCTCTTCCTGCTTCATCGACCGCAGCCAACTCCGGGGAGTGAGGTCTTACGTGGTCTCCACGAGGCGTTTCTCCTCTCCGGGGAACTTCCCGGCGAGGGTTTCGATGTCAAGCAGTCGGATCGGCGAGCATCGCCTCAAGCAGGTTCCCGGCCGCATTGTCGTCCCGGTCATGGACGGTGCCGCACCCGGCGCACACCCATGTGCGGTCGGCGAGGGCCAGGGACCGGTTGACCCGGTGGCAGTGCCCGCACCGTTTGGAGGAAGGGAACCAGCGGTCGGCTTTCCAGATACGGGAGCCGTACCAGCGAGCCTTGTACTCCAACTGCCGGACGAACTCGCCGAATCCGGCGTCGGAGACGGCGCGGGACAGCCTGCGATTCTTGACCATGCCCTTGACGTGCAGGGTTTCCACGGCGATGGCGGACTTGGTTCTCGTCAGCCTCGTGGTGGTCTTGTGTAGGAAGTCCTTGCGCCGGTCGGCGACGCGCAGGTGGAGCCGGCCGACACGACGCACGGCCTTGTCCCGGTTCTTCGAGCCCTCCTTGGACCCGGACAGCTTCCGGTTGGCCCGCTTCAGGGCGCGCAGCGCGGCCTTGAGCGGCTTGGGTGCGTGGATCTCCTCCCGGGTGCCGTCGCAGTTGCGGATGACGGCGAACGTCTTCAGGCCCAGGTCGATGCCGCACTTCGGGGCATCGGCCGCAACCCGGTGGCGTTCGTTGATCTCGTCGCGGTCCACCTCGACCTGGAAGGAGACCCACCACCGCCCGGCCTGCTCGCGGATGGTCGCGCCAAGGATGCGGGCCTGCCCGGTGGTCATGCGGCCGGTGAGCCAGGACATGTCCTCACGGACCGCCACGTCGCCGATCGCCGGTAGCCGGACCGTGCGGGCGTCGAGCGGCCTGGCCCGGTCGGCGTCGTAGCGGAACCGGGAGCCGTCCTTGCGTCTGCGCCACGTCGGGAAGCCCATCCGCTGCCCTTTGCGCTTGCCCTGCCTGGACTTCAGATAGTTGGAGAATCCGGCCGCCCGCACCCGACACGCTTCCTTCGGTATCCGGGAGGACAGCTTGCCCTCGCCGAACCACGGGAACAGATCCGGGTGCTTGGCACGCCACTCCTTCTCCAGCGCCGGGGCCGACCAGGGAACCTTGGTCAGGTCGTCGCCGGTGATGCCGTAGGTCTCCTCCGCTTTGCGCTGCGCCCACTTCTTGCGGACGGTCTCCAGGCAGAAGTTCTCCACCACCCGTGACAGCCCGCAGTGCCGACCCATCAGGACGGCCTGCCCGGCATCGGGCGCGAGTTCGTACCGCAGGCCCTGCTTGTGGCTCACCCGGCGTCCTCCGCCGCTGCGGCGAGGGCCTTCTTCGCCCGGTTGCGGGCGGCACGCCGGCCGTACAGGCGCGCGCAGAACGAGGTGAGGACATCGGTCATGTCGCGCACCAGATCGTCCTCGATCTCACCGTCATCCACGACCCGCACGGTACGGCCCTGCGCCGACAGTGCGGCCTCGATGTACTCCACGCCGAACCGGGCCAGCCGGTCACGGTGCTCGACCACGATCACGGAAACGTCCGGATCGGCGAGCAACCCCACAAGCCGAGCCCCTCTCCCAGCTTCCGCCCGCACCCTTCCCGGGCCAGGGCCCGTCCGGCCTCAGGGGCGTTTGCGCGCCGCGTCCCGGCGGGCGATGACGTCGACCAGCTCGCTGACGGTGTCCAGGCCCTCCGGCGACAGGCCCACCGCCCGCAGCGCCAGGCTGCGCACGCCCGCGTCGCGCAGCGCGCCCAGCAGCGCGAGCTCCCTGGCGATCTCGGCGCCCTGCCGCTCGTCGAAGAAGTAGGCGGGCGGGACCTGGAAGAACTGGGCCAGCGCCTCCAGGTGGCGCTTGGTCGGGTTGTCCCGGCGTCCGGTGCGCAGCTGCCACAGGTAGGTGGTGGAGAAGGACTCCCCGGTCGCCTCGCGGCAGGCCCGGGCCACTTCCTCGTTGGTGTACTGGTCGCGGTCGGGGCGGCGGACGGTGTGGAACAGCGCCTCGATCCGTGTCGCGAGCCCGCTCGACTCCCCGGGTCCGTTCGACTCCCCGGGTCCGTTCGACTCCCCGGGTCTGCCCGGCTCCCCGGACACGTCCTCCGGATCCTCCGGCCGTACCTGAACGACGTCCCCCGTCGACTCCGCCATGCCCCACCTTCCTCACCCCGGGCCCTCCGCGTCGCGATCCCGACGGACGGGGCAGGGCCGGCCAGGTCACGATAGCCGAACGGCATCAGCTGGCGTGGATCGAAAGATACCCGCGATCAACGCCGGTTGGCCCGCGTGGCGTCGGCCGACCTCCTGGACGGGCACGCCGACAGGCGCGGCCCGGGTGAGCTGACATTCATTCACATCGGCTCGCTTCGAAGGCACTTGACGTTTCCGCCGGATCTCCCCGATCCGATCGCGCCGCTCCTGGCCCCGGCATCCTTGCTAATGCCCTCGGTTGTCCCCTCCGCCGTCACCCTGCTCGATGTGCAGATGGATCGGACCGCGGAGAACGGGGCTTCGCCGGTACGGTGGCGGGTCGGCGACCAGCCTGGGGCGGTCGAGGCGGCGTACCAGCTCGGTCAGGGCGATCTGGGTTTCCCGTCGTGCCAGGGGGCCGCCGAAGCACAGGTGGATGCCGCTGCCGAACCCCAGATGCTGGATGTCGCGCCGATCGGGATCGAAACGGTCCGGATCGTGGAAGCGCTTCGGGTCGCGGCTGCCCGAGGCCAGCATGAGGATGATCCGCGAGCCCTTGGGGATGACGGTGTCGGCGACGGTGATGTCGCTGTACGCCGCCCGCCAGGGAATGAGGTGCACGGGAGGCTCGTAGCGCAGGAGTTCCTCGACCAGCGGGACGACGAGGTCCGGTTCGTCGCGCAGTCGGTGCAGCACCTGTGGGTGGCGGAGCAGTGTCAGCATGCCGTTGGTGATGAGGTTGACAGTGGTCTCGTGGCCGGCGATCAGCAGCAGGTGGGCGGTGGCGACGATCTCGTCGTCGGTCATGCGCCCGTCGGGCCCGTCATCGTTGGCCATCCGTGTCAACAGGTCTTCGCCCGGCCGGCCGTGACGTTGTTCCAGCAGCCCGCCGAGGTACTGCTGCAGGTCCTTGCGGGCCTGCACGCCGCTCTCCAGTTTCTCCTTCGGGTCGGTCTTGGGGTTGTAGTCGATCGAGTTGACGATGGCGTCCACCCACACGTGGAACCTCGGTTCGTCCTCGCGCGGCACGCCGAGCAGGTGGCAGATCACCGTGACGGGGAACGGATAGGCGAAGTCGTCGACGATGTCGATCTGCTCCTTGCCCGCGAAGCCGTCGATCAGGGCGCTGACCGTGGCGGTCAGGTCGCCTTCCACGCCCGTCACCAGCCCCGGGGTGTGCGGGGGGCCGAAGTGGCGCATCGCCATGCGCCGCAGGCGGTCGTGCTCGGGCGGGTCGAGGTTGATGAACGCCGGCGTGGTCTGTCCCTCGGTCACCTCCATCGGATGCGACAGATTGCGGACGTCCGAACTCAGGTGCGGATTGTGCAGGAGGTCCGTGATCTCGCGATAGGTGCTGACGACATAGGTGCCGTCCTCCTGCCGGGCCACCGGTGTCTCACGCAGTTCGGCGTACAGCGGGTACGGGTCGGCCCGGGAGGAATAGTCGAGGATCCGGCGCAGGGTGTCGGGTGTCTCGGTCGTGGTCATCGCGTTCTCCCTCCTACCGGTGGTGCTGCTGCGCGGCCGTGACCCGCCGCTCGCCCGGGTCGTTGCCGGTGACGACCACGGTGGCCCCCTGGGCGAGCAGGTCGGGGCCGGGGAAGTCGACGGGCACCGGTTTCGCGTCGACGGGCCGGTCGGGCGTGGGGCTGGGCGGCGGGAAGGGGGCGGCCGTCTCGATCAGCTGCCGGTAGTGGTCCAGCCACTTCGCGTTGTCGAAGCTCACGGCCGCGGTGACACGGCCCCGGTAGCCGTAGGCGGCGACGAAACGGCGGTCGGACACCGACCCCTGGACGACGACCACCTCGTCGGCGAAGGTCGGCACGCCGACCGACTTGATGTTGACGCCGAACTGGATCGACCAGAACACCGGGAGGGACAGGTGGGGCCAGCGCTCGGCCTGACCACTGACCATGTTGTGCGCCGCGACCTCGGCCTGCTCCACGGCGTTGGCCCAGTGCTCCAGCGAGATGAGCCGGTACTCGTAGACCGGATTCGGGCAGCGGGCCACGTCTCCGGCGGCGAAGATGTCGTCGGTGATCAGGCCGTCGAGGGTGAGGGCACGACAGCCCGTGTCGCAGGCGATTCCCCACGGGCCTGCCGCCAGTCCCGAGCCCTGGAGCCACTCGGTGTTGCGGATGCCCCCGAGTGCCACCACCGCCACGTCGGCGTCGATCGTGCTGCCGTCGTCGAAGTGCGCGCGGCGGAAGTGCCCCTGTGCGTCGCCCTCGAGCCGGGTGACCTTGACTCCGCAGCGCAGGTCGACGCCGTGAGCGCGCTGCATGTCCGCCGCGACCTCGCCGATCATGGCACCGAGCGCTCCGACCAGCGGGGCCGGCGCGAGTTCGGCCACGGTCACCGGGATGTCCCGTTCCCGGCAGATGGAGGCGATCTCGGAGCCGGTGAATCCCGCCCCGATCACCAGGACGCGGGAGGGTCCGGCGGCGAGGGCGCGCTGCAGGCTCTCGGCATGCTCGCGGGTACGCACGACGAACACGCCGTCCAGGGCCGCCTCGGACTCGACGAACCAAGGCCGGGCCCGCACCCCAGTGGAGATCAACACCCGGTCGAAGGGGACCTCGCGCCCGTCGGCCAGCCGTACACGGTTGGCCGCCAGGTCCAGCCCGCTCGCGGGCACGCCCAGCAGCCACTCCGCGTCGATGTCACGACGGCGCGGCAGAGTGGTGTTCCCCGCCGGGACCCAGCCGGTCAGTACCTGCTTGGACAGCGGAGGCCGGTCGTAGGGCTCGGCCGACTCGTCACCGATCATGGTCAATGAGCCGGTGAAACCCTCGCCACGCAAAGCCTCGGCGGCCCGCAGTCCCGCCAGGGACGCCCCGACGACCACGACGCGTCCGGCGCGTTTGAACGCTTGCAGGGTGTCAGCGCTGGTCATCATGTCGACGCCTCAACCGGTACGTCCCGTCCCTCCAACTGGTCGACCAGAATCGCCTGGACCGGGCATGCCGCCGCGGCGCGCAGCACCCGGTCGCGCTGGGCGTCGTCGGGCTTCGGGTCGTACATCAGCGCTTCCTCGCCGTGCATCCGGAACGCGTCCGGAGCCAGGAACGCGCACTGCGCATACCCCTGACACCGGGAAAGATCAACGACAACTCTCATCCCGACCTCCCACAGGGACTGCAAGCTACGGACCCTGAAGCCGATGCAGCTCCGGCGCGCACAACGCAAGAGGCCTCACGGGGGATGGACCTACAGAGGGAACGAGCCCCCTGCGCACCCTGCCAAGCGCGAGGGGCGCACCGCGTTCGCCGGGTCTCCGCAGAAATAATCGATCACCGCGAATCGGATGACTGACCTCTGCAAAATTTCCTGAATATGGTCTGATTTCGAGGCTATCCCTCGCACGCATCACCCGCACCCCCGGTGACAGCGATGCCCTGCCCGCTCGAACCCGAGCTCAGGACCGGGGCCCCGACCCCCCGGCCCGAAGGCCGGGGCACCCCGGAAGAACATAAGGTGGACAGCCCCCGAGCCCGCCCGAGGAGACCCCGCCGTGCCGACCGAGCCCACCACCGCCCCCGCCGCCCGCCCGCACACCGCGCGCCTGGGCCTGGGCACCGCAGCCGTCGGCCGGCCCGGCTACATCAACCTCGGGCGCGAGGCCGACCTGCCCGCCGAGCGCACCGTCGAGGCGCTGCGCGGGCGCACCCACGCCCTGCTCGACGCCGCCTACGCGGCCGGCGTGCGCTACCTCGACACCGCCCGCTCCTACGGCCGCGCCGAGGAGTTCCTCGCCCAGTGGCTCACCGAACACCCCGAGGCGGCGGCCGAGGTGACCGTCGGCAGCAAGTGGGGCTACACCTACACCGCCGACTGGCGCACCAGCGGCGTCGCGGCCCACGAGGTCAAGGAGCACTCCACGGAGGTGTTCGACCGCCAGATCCGCGAGACCCGCGCCCTGCTCGGCTCCCACCTGGACGTCTACCTCATCCACTCCGTCACCACCGACAGCCCCGCCCTCACCGACCCCGCCCTGCACGAGCGCCTGGCCGCCCTCGCCGCCGAAGGCGTGCGGGTGGGCCTGTCCACCAGCGGCCCCGCCCAGGCCGACACCGTCCGCCGCGCCCTCGACGTCACCGTGGCCGGCCACCCGCTGTTCACCGCCGTCCAGGCCACCTGGAACCCGCTGGAGACCTCCGCCGCCCCCGCCCTCGCCGACGCCCACCGGGCCGGCTGGCTGGTCGTGGTCAAGGAGGCCATGGCCAACGGCCGCCTGGCCGGCCGCAACGCCACCGGCCCCGACACCGCCCCGCTGCGCACCCTCGCCGCCCGCACCGCCACCACCCCCGACGCCCTCGCGCTGGCCGCGGCCGCCGCCCAACCCTGGGCCGACATCGTCCTGTCCGGCGCCGCCACCCCCGACCAGCTCACCTCCAACCTCACGGCGGCCGAGGTGTCCCTCACCCCCGAGGACCTCGCCGCCCTCGCCGCCATGGCCGAGCCCGCCGAGACCTACTGGCGCACCCGCTCGGCCCTGCCCTGGGCCTGACGGGCAGTCGATCGGAGTGGGGCCGGGAGGACGTCAAAGCCGCTCGTTGAGGACTGCGACCAGCATGGTTGCCACTTGGTGCACGGCAAGTTCCTCGAATCTCGCGGCGGCAGCGCCACGGCCTTGACCTCAACCGCACTTGAGGTCCTAGCTTGGCGATCATGACGACCGTAAGCACCCCGCAGAACGACACCGCCACGCTCGGCCAGCGGCCCATCGCCCTGGTCGCCTGGGGCGCCACCGAGGCGATCCTGCGGCACTCGCAGGCCGCCCTGGCACGCATCGACGTGACCCAGCCCCAGTGGTGGGCGCTCAACAACATCGTCCGGGCCGAGCAGGGCCTCACCAGGGAGCAGATCCGCGCCGTGGCCGTACCCTACGGCATGGGCACCCAGGTGATGGTCCACGCCGTCGACGCGCTCGTACACCGGGGCTGGCTCGGCATCGGCGCGGACGGCCGGCTGACCCTCACGGAACAGGGCCGCGGGGGCTTGGCGACGGCGAAGGAACAGATGGACCGGGTGCGCGCGGACCTCCTCGGCGACATCACCGAGGAGGAGTACGCGACTGCGGTCTCCGTGCTC
Source organism: Kitasatospora sp. NPDC018058 (assembly GCF_044327205.1). Lineage (NCBI taxonomy): Bacteria > Bacillati > Actinomycetota > Actinomycetes > Kitasatosporales > Streptomycetaceae > Kitasatospora > Kitasatospora sp. NPDC018058. Next base: position 216,223 of record NZ_JBIRFA010000016.1, read on the forward strand.
CAGCGCGTCACCGACAACCTCGCCCAGGATCTGTTGTGAAGGTGCTGGTCACAGCCAGCGGCTCAGCAACACCCCGGAGAGGTTCTCATCGGCCATGAGGTGCCTCCAAGGCCTCTGAGCGTGTTGTGCGCCGTCGCCCTCGCGGAGGGCGACGGCGCCACATGAGACGTCAGTTGGTGCCGAACTCGCCTGCCCGGACGGCGGTGACGAAGGACTGCCAGGCAGTCAGGGAGAAGCTGAGACGGGGACCATCGGGGTCCTTGCTATCCCTCACGCGGCCTGGGTGCGCGTCATCCACTTCGATACAGGCGCCGCCGTCGTTGTTGCTATGGCTGCTCTTTCGCCAGCTCTCGTGCTGGTTCACTCGCACGGCCGTACTCCTTCGAGATGCGCCTGATCATCGCCAGAGAGTCTCTGGGCGATAGGGCCATGGCCCTGAGCAGATCGTATGACCTCCGGCGGGCGGCTACGCCCCCGGCATCTTCGATGAGTTCGCCACTGCGAGCACCTTCTTCCCAGGCCACCATCGGACGGCCCGGCACCGAATAGAGAAAGAGTGACCCTCCCATCTCGGCGTGAACTCCTGCGACGAATGGCAAGACCTGCACGGTGATGTGCGATCTCCGGTCCGACACGATGGCGTCGAGTTGTTGCCTCATCACCGTGGTGTTCCCGACCGGCCTTCGGAGAGTCGACTCGTCAAGAATGAACCAGCAATGTGGAGGGGTCGACGAAACCAACCGCTTCTGGCGGTCGAGACGCGTTGATACCAGCGCTTCGAGCTCTTGCGGGGTTGCATGTGGATGACCCGCGAGGAGTGAGCAGCGCGCGACCTCGGGCGTCTGGAGGAGCCCCGGAATGGTGGCAGCCGAGAACTCCTCGATGGCCTCCGCCTTGGCCTCGATCTCGGACCATTGGCGATATTTGCCGGGGAACTTTTCCTTCTTGGCGAGCCGGTAGATGCGGCCGAAGCGTCCGTCGGTGCCGAACGCGGCATCGAGCTTGGCCGGAAGTTCCGGCGGCGGCATCGACTCGGCGCGCTCGATCCTGGCCAGGTGCCCCTTCGAGAAGCAGCCGAGGATCTCGGTCAGTTGATCAAGCGACATGGAGTCGGCGAGCTCTCGGTGATTGCGCATCTCCCAGCCGAAGAGGTCGCGGGCCGAACGCCCCGGGTCCAACTTGTTGGGCTTGAAGGCCATGGCACCCCTCCAGTGTGTCCAACCGCGATGTGGCACACGTCCACACTGGTCAGCCTAGCTGCAGTGAGCAACGCTTGAAGCACGGAAAGTGAAGTCGATCGTGGATCGACTCGCGTGACTGCAGATTCACATGGAAGGCGATTAGTCGTGATCATGAAGTCGCCGGAGCCTGCCAAGCTCCACGGGTACGGGGTTCTCTGGGACACCGGAGCCCAGTGCTACCGGGTGCGCAACGAGATGACCAGGGAGTGGCTGCGCACCGCCGCCACCGGCGAGTTGGCCGCCTTCAGCTCCTTCGACGCCGCCTGGGGCGCCTGGAAGGTCTTCGAGGTGCACAAGCGTCCGGGGGAGCAGTGATGGGTTCGACCCTCTCCCGTGCGACCGCCGAGCAGCGTCGGCAGGCCGCCGCCGTCTGGACGACCTGACCACCGTCCTCGCCCTCGGCAGGGTCCGGCTCCCCACCCTGGAAGTCGACTGGGCCAACGGGCGCCTGACGTGCGAGTACCTCCTCCACATCACCGCCCGCCCGGTCGACCTCCCGCGGATCGTCGACCTGCTGCGCAAGGGGCTGCGCTACGAGCGCCTCGCCCATGACGACTGACCTCCTGGCCCGCCTGCTGTGGTGGGCGGGCTTCCCCCTCGTGCTCTTCTTCGCTTTGAGAAAGTGAACTTCCCCGTGTGTGACCCCCGCCTGCTCGCCAAGCCGCCCGTGGCCCGGCTCGGTTGCCTCGTCCTCGTGCGCAACCGGCGTGGCGACGTCCTGTTGGTCGACCCCGACTACATGGACGGGATGATCCTGCCCGGTGGCGCCGCCAAGCCCAACGAGCTCCGGCACCTGGCCGCCGCCCGCCACCTGCACACCGAGACCGGCCTGCGCCTGCGCCTGACCGACCTCCTCGCGGTCGACTTCACCCCCGCCGACCGCTACCTGGAACGCCTCAACCTCGTCTTCGACGGCGGCACCGTCTGCGACGACACCCCCCTCGCCGTCCCGCCCCAACACCGCAGCGATCTGCTCGGCGCCCGCTTCGTCCGCGTCCGCGAACTCCCCGACGTCACGGCCCCCTCCCAGGCCGCCCGCATCACCGAGGCCCTCGCCAACCGCACCCTGCCCATCCTCCTCCACGGACAGCGCGCCGCCTGACGGCCCTGTCGGTCCCCATCCTTACAGTGGGCGCATGACCTGGCCTTTCGATGTCGCCCCGCCCGTTCCGCTGCCGCCCGGCCGTTCCGTCGTCGCAGGCGAGGGCGACGGGCAGCGGCTCCCGCTGTGGATCAGCGACGCCCCCGCCCCCGACGGGCTCTGGGAGCAGCTGCACCGCGCCCACCCGCAGAGCGGGCTGTGGCCGTTGCTGCTCAGCCCGTTGGACGACGGCCCCGACTTCCGCCCCTGGCTGTCCGGCGAGCTCTACCCGGAGCACGCCTCCGACCCCGCCGAGCACGACCCGGCGGCGGTGCTGCGCGAGTGGTGGGAGCCGGGCGAGGACTTCGACCCTGAGGACTTCGACCCCGAGGACTTCGAGGAGGAGGCCGAGGCCCTCGCCCCCTACGGTGCCGCCTGGCCCGGGCTGGCGCCCGCCGCCACCGTCCCCGACGGGGCGGCCGACGCCGAGGCGCGGGGGCTGGCCGGGGTGCTGCAGTCCGTCAAGGACGTGCGACTCGGCCTGGTGCGGGCGGGCAGCGGGGCCGAGGCGCTGGTGGCGTGCGGGTGGAGCGGCCCGCTCAACCACGAGAACGACATCGCCAAGATCGCCGCTGTGCTCGCCGACTGGGAGTGCCGATTCGGCGCCCAGGTGGTCGAAGTCGGCTTCGACACCCTGCAGTTGAGCGTGGCAGTGCCGCCCGCGACCCTTGCCGAGGCGCTCCCGCTGGCTGCCGAGCACGCCGCCTTCTGCCCCGACCAGGTCCACCAGGGCACCGGCACCCTCACCGCCTACGCCGAGCAGCTGGTCGGCTCCCACCGCTGGTCCTTCTGGTGGGACTGATCGCCCGCCCTGCCGTCAGTACTCGGCACTGGGGGCCGCCGCGGTCGGCCCCAGGTCCGGCCGGTCGCGCAACTCCATCGCGTCGCCGTGGAGTTCGAGTTCGAGGACGGTGATCTCGTTGTCCCCGGCGTGCCACAGCGGTGCGGGGGCGTAGAGGGTGCGCTGGGGGCCCTCGGCGCGGTAGCGGCCGAGGAGGAAGCCGTTGACCCACAGCAGTCCGCGCCCCCAGCCGGGCAGGGCGACGAACGCGTCGGCGGGGGAGTCCAGTTGTGCCGTGAAGCGGTGGAACACCGGCTGCCCGTCCGCCGCCTCGACCTCGTCCGAGAAGCGCAGCGCGGACAGGTCGGCCAGCGGCAGCGGCCGGATCTGCCAGCCGAACAGCCGTTGCTGCCCGTGCGAGACGCCACGCGTGATGCCCTTGCGGTCGTCCATCTGCGGCCCGTAGTTCACCCGGCCCAGCGCCTCGACCAGGATGTCCAGCTGCACCCCGGCCTCCCCGACGGCCAGCGGCAACACCGCGCCGGGCGCGTTGCGGTCCAGCGTCCCGAGCGGGCGCCCGTCCGCGAACACCTGCGCGCGGTCGGCCAACCCGTCGACGCGCAGCGGTAGTTCGGGGCGCGGACCGGGCACGCGGGTGCGGTAGTGGATCAGGCCGCGGTCCTGTCCGAGGGCCTCCATCGGCAGCGGTGCGGCGCGCTCCACCGGCTGTGACAGCGCGTCCAGGCCCGTCAGCAGCGCCGCCCGGCCCTCGGCGTGCTCCAGCCGCTGCGGGGCCACCCTCGGCAGCTCGGGCGGCAGTTCGCCGACCGGCAGGTCCACGTAGCGGCCGATGACCTCGCGCAGTGCGTGGAACTTGTCGGTCAGCTCGCCCGCCTCGCCGATCGGCGCGTCGTAGTCGTAGCTGGTGACGGTCGGCTCGTACCCGGCGTCGTACGGGTGGGCGCCGGCGTGGTTGGCGCCGGACCACAGGCCGAAGCTGGTGCCGCCGTGCGCCATGTAGAGGTTCACGGAGGCGCCGGTGGCCAGCAGTTCGTCCAGCGAGGCGGCGGTCTCCTTCGGGTCGCGCACGTGGTGCGGGCGGCCCCACTGGTCGAACCAGCCGATCCAGAACTCCATCGCCGCCAGCGGCCCGTCCGTCTGGTGACGGCGTAGCAGTGCGAGGCGCTCGGGGGCGCGCGAGCCGAAGGTCGCGGTCGCCAGGTGCCCGGGGATCCCGCCGCCCTGCTGCATGAGGTCGTGGGCGCCGTCGGCGGTGAACAGCAGGCAGTCCACCCCGCGCCGCACCAGGCCGTCGCGCAGGTGGAGCAGGTAGGCGGCGTCGTCGCCGTAACTGCCGTACTCGTTCTCCACCTGCACCGCGACCACCGGCCCGCCCCGGCTCGCCAGCAGCGGCAGCACCTCGGGCACCAGCGCGTCGAACCAGCCGTCCACCTCGGCCAGGTACGCCGGGTCCGCGCAGCGCAGCCGCAGCCCCTCCACCGCCAGCAGCCGGGCCGGCAGCCCGCCGAACTCCCACTCCGCGCAGATGTAGGGGCCCGGCCGCAGGATCACGTCCAGCCCCAACTCCCCGGCCAGGCGAACGAACCGGCCCACATCGCGCCACCCGGTGAAGTCCGTCTGCCCGGCCCGCAGCTCGTGGAAGTTCCACGGCACGTACGTGTCCACCGTGTTCACCCCCAGCGCGCGCACCCGCCGCAGCCGGTCCTCCCACAGCTCGGGATGCACCCGGAAGTAGTGCACGGCCCCGGCAACCACCCGGTGCGGTACACCGTCCCGCAGGAACCCGCTCCCGTCGAACCCCAGCATGCGCAGCCCCGCCTTCCCTCAGGAAACCTCCGGCACCGCCCGAGCCTAGACGAGTGGATCCGAAGTTCCGCTGCGCCCAGTCCGACGGCAACGCCCTGGTACCTGCCCGGGCGGCGGATCACCCGCCCGTGAGGGGGCCGAGGTAGGTACCGCCGGAGACATCGATGGTCTGGCCGGTCACCCAGCGCCCCTGCGGACCCGCCAGGAAGCCCACCACACCTCTACGCCTTGATTGGTGCGGCCGACCTGGCGACTTGCTCGATCTTCGCGCGGTAGGCTGCGCGGGCTTCCTCGTCGATCTGCTTCTCGTGTTCGGCGCGCAACCCGGTCCGGCCGTCGAGGCCCTCGCGCAGGATGTCGGCGTGCCCGGCATGCCGGATGGACTCGCCGAGGACGTGGACCATGATGGCGAACAGGTTCGTGTCGGAATAGGGCTCCGGCCACCAAGGCACGTGGCCGGGGGCGTCGAGGGGCAGCTCTTTGATCGTCGCGTCCGAGTGTTCCCACGTGCGCCGGTAGAACCCGATGATCTGATCGCGGGTCTCGTCCTCGGTCGCCCACAGGTCGCTGCCGTTGGAGTCCTGCCACCGGGGCAGCGGTTCCGGGGAAGGGCGGTCGAAGACCTCGCCGAGGTACCTGGCCTCGACGGTGGCCACGTGTTTGACCAGGCCGAGGAGGTTGGTCCCGGTCGCTGTCAAAGGTCGGCGGGCGTCGTATTCGGACAAGCCGTCGAGTTTCCAGAGCAGCGCCTCGCGGTCCCGCCGCAGTCTCCCGTGCAGGTTGTCTTTCGCGAATTCATCGATCATGCGGCATGAGCCTGCCATGGGCTGCTCGTGGTCTCAAGATCCCGTACGTGGTCCGCAACGACTGGCAGAGCCGAGGCCTGGCCATGGCCGCCGCCCTGACCTGCTACAAGAAGCTCGCGAAACTTGCCACGTGAGACAACCCCTAAGTGCTCATCGCAACCTGGGCGTGGCGCGATCCACCCCGGACGGGCAGGGGCGAACCTCTGCCCGTCCGGGGTGATCGAAATCAGGGGATCGGCCCAGGAAGCTGACCCCATCGGACTATTGGACGGAACATGAGCATGGAACTCGACCGCCTGTCACAGATCCTCGGTGAGCCGGCGCAACGTCTGGCCGCGACCCCGTGGGAGCGGTCCGTTGCGGAGGTCGGCTTCGCATTCCCGTCGGACTACCGGGAGTTCGCGGACCGCTACGGGTGCGTGCGGATCAACGGCGAGCTGTCCGTTCCGGTGCCGACTTTGCGTTCCTACGGGACTCTGTTGCTCAATTCAGGTTGGGTGCGGATCTTCTGAGGGCGAGCCGCACGTCGCTGGCCTGCTGCGACACCCAGAAGCCCACGTCAGGAACGCACGAACCCTCAGAAGATCTACACCCTTCTCGTATCGCTTCTTGTCGAAGCCTGGCGGTCGGCCGTCGGCCTTCCTCGCCGGAAGAGGTTGGCGGCTTGGTCGGCCTTCGGTGCGTGAGACCGAGCAGGCGGGGCCTGGCCGCGGCCGGCTACCAGGTGGTAGAAGAGTCGGCCCAGCCCTGATCAACAACGCAGGAGTACGGTGAGTCAAACCAACACCATGTCCCCCTACGACATTCTGGACGAGGCCGACACGGCCCGTCGCCCCTGGCTGGTGCGGCGGGGCCTGGTACCCGAGTCCGCCCCCCAGCGCAGTCTGGCCCTTGGCGGTTTCGTCAACCAGATCGGTACGGCGGCCTTCCTGGCGACGGTGCCGTTGTACGCCCTGCGGGTGATCCGACTTCCCATCGGACAGGTCGGCCTTGGTCTCGGTGTCGCCGGGGTGGTCGGCCTGATCGCCGGCCCGCCCGTCGGGCACCTCGCCGACCGGCACGGCCCGCGCGGCATATTCCTGGTCACCCTGCTGATCCAGGCAGTGTCCATGCTGTCGCTGCTGTTCGCCCACTCATTCGTGGCGTTTATGCTGGCCGTAGCCGTGACCGACCTCGCCGGCGCCTCGGGTGGCGCGGCCCGTGGCCCGATGATCCGCCGCTTCGGCGGTGACGAGGTGCCGAAGTTCCGCGCCTACCTGCGCTCGATCGCCTTCCTGGCCAGCACTTTCGGGGCGCTGGCCGCCGGTGTGGTGATCCAGCTCGACACCGGCTCCGCCTACCGCGCGCTCATCGTCGCCAACGCCCTGACCTTCATCGGCTGCGCGGTCGTCATGTGCCGGGTGCCCAAGCTGGAGCCGCTGCCGTCCTCCACCGAGCCCGACCGGTGGCTCGCGCTGAAGGACAAGCCGTACATGGCGTTCGTCGCGCTGGACGGCATCCTGTGGATCCAGGGCGAGGTGGTTACCTACGCCCTGCCGCTGTGGGTAGTCCTGCACACCCATGCACCGCGCTGGTTCACCGGCGTGGCGCTCGCCGTCAACACCGTGATGGTGGTGTTCCTCCAGGTCCGCATCGGCCGGGGGATCAAGGGCGGCCCGGCCGCCGGCCGGGCCACTCGGCGTGCCGGGTTGGCGTTCCTAGTCGGCATGGGGGTCATCGCGATGGCGGCCGGCCTGCCGGGCTGGGCCGCTGCGGCGATCATGATGGCCGGCGTCGCCATCCACACGGTGGGTTCGCTGTGGCATGCAGCTGGGTCAATGGAACTGCGGTTCCGGCTGGCCCCTGCGCACGCGCAGGGGCAGTACTCCGGCGTGTTCGGCATGGGCATGGGCCTCTGCTACACCATCGCTCCCAGTCTGCTCGGCCTGCTCTGCCTGAGCTGGGGCGCACCCGGCTGGCTGGTCATGGGCGGTCTCTTCGTCGCGGCCGGCCTGGCCATGCCGTTCGTGGTCCGGTGGGCCGGACAGTCCCGCGAACCCATCGCCAGCTGAACAGACGAACCGGGGCCACGACGGCGAGGGTGCGCCTTACCGCGACACGCGATGCGGCACAGCCCCCCGGCCGCTGCCGTCGCCGCCTCACCAAGAAGGTCGCCCGCACATAACAGCCGAAGCGCACTCCAAGCCCGTCAGCACCGCCGACAAGGCGGCTAAGGGCGTCCGCCAGTAGGTGCCGAGCTAATTGGTAGTAGCAGGGCAGGCACGGTTCGCCCGATCATGGAGTTCTCTACGCTTCATGATCACC